>JAVBUK010000298.1:0-4977 GCA_031555345.1 Xanthobacteraceae bacterium
GGTCGTCCCACAGCTCGGCCATAGCCAGGTTCTTGACGTTGGTGATGTCGAGGCGCGGCAGGGCATGGCGTTCGCACCATTCATGGATCACGCGGATGACGGCCGAGCGGTCCGGCTCGGGCACAGCCACACGGGCAGTGAAGAGCTTCACCGTGGTGTCTTTGGCGAGCCATCCCTTGACCCTCTCCAGCATGGCCGGGATTGGCTCGCCGATATGCCCGGCACCCTTCCAGCCCTCGTAGTGCGCCAACGTGCCGTCGAGATCGACGCCGATCCATCCGCTCATCTTGTTCCCCCTGATATGATGACCTCTCGCGCCTCGGTGGCCTTGCCGCCGGTGGTGTAGTTGAGGCGCACGGGCTCGATCTTGGCCCAGGCGAACAGCCGCCGGACCTCCGGGACATCGTTCAGGGTCAGGATGAAGCGGCCCTTGAGGCGGCGTAGGGCCTGCGCCAACTCGGCGAATTCCTCGCGGGCGAACTGACCTTTGCCGTAGTAGCCCTCGACGCCGAAATACGGCGGGTCAACGAAGAACAGGGCGTGCGGCCGGTCCCAGCGGGCGATGAAGTCCTGCCAGCGCAGGCATTCGATGTAGACGCCGGCGAGCCGCTCATGTGCCGCCTCCAGCATCGGCACGAGCCTGGTGACGTCGAACCGGGCCGGTTTGGTTGCATCGATCCCAAAGGTGCGCCCGACAACCTTGCCGCCAAAACTCAGGCGTTGGACGTAGAGAAAGCGTGCGGCCCGTTCGAGATCGGTCAGGGTGTCGGGGTCGGTCTTCATCAGGCGCTCGAACTCGGCGCGCGACGCGACCTGCCACTTCAGCATGTCGAGCAGCGCCTGGTAGTGGCGCTGCAGCACGCGGAAAAAGACCGCGACGTCGCGCGAGCGATCGTTGACGGCCTCGACCTTCGGCTTTGCGGCCCGGCGGAAGAACACACCGCCGAGCCCCATGAACGGCCCACAATAAAGCTCATGCGGGATGGCCGCGATCTTCGGCACCAGCACCTTGGCGAGCGCACGCTTGCCGCCGATGTAGCCGGCTAGCGTCGGAATGGGACGTATGGGGGCGTGGCGCTTGTTCTCCACTTGTTCTCAATCCTCGACTCAGTCACCCTGCGGCTGTCTGACGTCAGCACACGGGGTGGCGGTAAGGTTTTCTGACGCCTCGCGGGTCTTGCCTCCAAGCATGAGGCCCGCGGATCGGAGGGTTTATCCGATCCCCCGTCGTCGGCCGGGGGCTGCAATTCACCTTCCGGCCAAAGCCGCATTCATGCGTGCGTAGTTGGTGGCTCTGGCCTCGTCGATTTCGCGCCGGATGATCGCCAGGTAGCGGGCACGCATCGCCTCACGCTCTTGCGGGGTTGCGTCCATCCATCGGCTCCAATCCACCGCCCCCGCGCGCACGTTGAGCGCCGAGGCGGCCGCATCGAGATCGGCGACGGGGACTTCGTCGACCGTGAGCGACACCACTGTCTGGCCTGTCCGCTTGAAACAGCGCGTCAGGCGCCGCAGCCGGGGATGCTCGACGCACTCCGACAGGTTGCCGTGCCACCCCTGGCCGTCCACATGAGCGACATGCCGCATCCGGCAGCCGCGAAGGGTGTCGCTGGTGATCATGGTGGTCACTCAGCCGCGCCGAAACGCGATCGGCCGGCGGTTGTACGGCCCGATCTGCCAGGATTGCCGGCGCGACGACGGATTGAGATAGATCACCGTCCCGTCCGGCCGGACCGAATGAACGATGGCGACATGACCGCCGCGCCGCCCGCGCGACCACACCGCGACCGCGCCCGGCACCGGGCCGCTCGCCGATCCCCAGCGCAAAAACGACCGTGCTGCCGCCGAGCCGGTACCGTGGATGCCGCGCTCGGCCAGCGCGAGATTGACGTTGCGGGCGCACACCAGCCTGCCGCGAATGAAGCGCATCGGGAGGACTTGCCGTCCACCGGACGCATGCGCGCTCTGTCGACCGCAGGTCCAAGGGCAGGCGCGTGCCGGTGCAATCAGAAGCAGGATGAACGGAGCCACCAGACAGAAGTGCACGATGGACGCTCGCTTCTCGCGGCGTGCGGCCTTCGACGGCTTTTGCCAAAGAGCCAAGCCGAACACCCACGGAGCGAGCCGTCCGAGCGGCACATTCCATACGATCCACAGCAAGACTTTCCGAATCATTTCCGCCATCAGGCTGCATCCCCGCTGGGCCACGCATAGGTGTCGATCTGCTCAACATTGGTGATCGTGCCCGCCTCGATCTTCGCGACCACATCCGCCTCGACCGCAAGACACGCCTGCACGTGAGCCGCCACTGCGAGCGCCACGCCCTGCATCTGCTCGGGCGTCAACTCGATAAATCCGCTTTCGGATTTGAACTTGATGGTCTGGCCGGTCAGGCTCGTGACTTGAACGGCATTGCCGATCATCGCCTGGCTTTCACGATCCGTGGCGATCTGCGCGCCGCCGACCACAATTCCGCCGGTCTCGACCTGCCAGCGTTTTTGCGCGGCGAACGCGAGCAGATCGTCTGGCGTGATCTCCGGTAGCTTCGGTGCGGTGAAGGTCGCGTCGTCGTAGGTCCATCCATCCTCGACGGTCTCATCAGAGCACGCGACGAACACCAGCGTGGCCGGAAACGCTTGTTCGATCGTCACGCCGACAGGCAGCAGCACGATTTCGGCGACGCGTCCATTCTCGATTCGCGCATAGCGCATGCGTTTGTCCTCAGTACGAAATGATGATCTGGCCCTTGCCGCCGGCGCCGCCTTTGTTGGTGTTGCCAACATAAGAGCCTCCACCGGCACCGCCGGCACCCGGTCCCCCGTTGCGTGTCGCAAAATATCCGCCTTGAGCGCCGCCGCCGATGAACGGAGCGTCGCCGCCGTTACCACCGGCCGTCCAAGCGATAGACGGCGTTGGCGGCGAGGCCACCTTGCCGGGCGACCCCGGCAGATTCAGGTCCCCACCGCTACCGACTCCGGGAACACCTGACCCGTTCCCCAGTGCTCCGGCAGTCCCTCCAATTCCTGGTTGACCTCCGGTGGCGGCGCAATAAGTGCCGAACGACGTGGTGCCACCCGCGGTGCCGTTCGCACCATTACTGATGCCGCCCGTCCCGCCCGCGCCGATAGTGCAGACAATCTGCTCTCCCGGCGTCACATGGCAGAGTTTTCGTGCGTAACCGCCGGCGTCGCCGCCGCCCCCACCACATGGTGCAGGCGGGTGAGATGCACCTCCGCCCCCGCCGCCTCCCCAGACTTCGACAAACAAATTGTTCACGTCCGGCGGCACCACGAAGGTCTGCGCTACCGAGATGATCACCAGGTTGCGGCCAAAGGTAGGGATCTTGACAATGGCGCCGCTATTGGCGATGTCGACGATCGCGAGCGACATCGACGCCAGCGTCGCCGGCGTCACCACACGTTTTCCGTCCTTGCCTTCGAGCACTTCTTCCACAGTCGCGAGCTCGACACCGCCGAGCGCATCGTCGGTCGCCCGCGCGCTGGTCCAACCACCGGCACTGCGGCGCAGCCACCGCTCGTCGTGATCGAGCGCACGGTCCTGCGCCACGACCAGAAAGCCTTGTGGCGGATCGACCGACACCCAGACCGTGCCGTTCCATTGCGCCAGCCGGTTGGTCAGCCCGGCCCAGGCGCCGGTCGGGTTCGCAGCGACGACATAGGAAGCGCCCAATGCCGGGTTGGCGGGCGGCGCGGAAACCTGCGCGCTCTCGACCGTGATGAAACCCGCGCGCAGCAACTGCAGGATCGACACCGCGGCCGAGGGCTGGATCTGCACGACCACCTGGGCTGTCTCCGACACCGGAAACACGATGTCGGTCGTCAGCTCCACGGCCGCGCCCTGGTCGGGCGAGCGTTTTTCGACCAGGACATGCCTGGCGATGGCGATCATGTCGCCGGCGGCATCGAACACGCCGATTTCGCGGATGTCGAACGGGCCGTCCTCGGCCGGGATCAGCGCAGTCACGCGCCAATGGGTCGCGTTGGTGAGATCGCGGCCCGAGGAAATGATCGGATAGGCCTTGCCGACGCGACGCACCAAGTCGGTCATGCCGGGCGTCGGCACGATGGGGACGCCGTTGCCGTCGCCGACCCGGATCGTCGTGAGGTTCAGGGCCGCGCCGCCGATCGCGGCAGCGATCTTCTGCTGGCCGATGGTGGTGACGAGGCCGATGAATTCGCTCATGGGTGCACCTGCGGAGAAATGCGCAGCCGCGATGAGACTGCGGCTCCGACAAAGAGAGGCGGCGCGCCGGTCAGGCGCGTGATCGGATCAACGGTCGGGCGGACGGTCAGGCGCGAGATGACGGCGGCGCCGACATAGATCGGCACCTCGGCCTCGGCCTCGAAACGCATCGCAATGTCCTGCGACCAGCGCTTCATGCCGTCGATCATGCGGGCGATGGCGCGCTGCAGCCGCGCCGTATAGGCGCGGCCCTCGGCCTCGAACACGACCTCGTCGACGGCGAGCGTGAACACATGGGTGCCGGGGGCGCCCTTGGGCTCTTGTTGCCACCACTGCGTCCAGCTGGTGATGCGGATACCGAGCATCGACAGCCCGATCCGCACCCCGTCGATGAAGCCCTTGCGGGCGTGCAGTTCGAATGCGTTTTTGAGCAGGCGTCGGACGACCGTTTCGCTCATGCCGGGATCGACGAACTCCTCGATCGAGAATTCGCGCACCAGGAACGGCAACACGCAGGCATCGACCTCGTCAATGCGCTCGAACAGCAGTTGCTTGAACGCGGGCTCGGCTATCGCGTGGGCCATCACGGCGCCGAAGGCGCGCCCGCGTTCGTCGGCGATCGACGGCGGCACCAGCGCAGCGGTGGCGCGGGCCGTCATGCCAGCACCTCGATATTCACGGTCAGCGAGGTCGCGACGAAATACTCGTGTCGGTCGAGCGGCTGGAACGGCAGGCAGTACACCTCCACGTCGACCACGCCCGTCAGAACTTTTA
>JAVBUK010000418.1:0-6052 GCA_031555345.1 Xanthobacteraceae bacterium
GGTCGGTGCCGAGGTGGCGCGCCACCGCGGCGGCCTGCGGGGATTCGTCGAAGCCGAAGTCGGGAAAGCCGATCGAGAAGGAGCGAACCGGGCCGTGGCCGGCCGCGACCATCAGCGCGGTCACGGCCGAGGAATCGATTCCGCCGGAAAGAAACGCACCGAGCGGCACGTCCGACAGCATCTGGCGCGCCACGGCGTCGGCGAGCAGGGCGGAGAGCTGCGCGACCGCCTCGTCGTCGGAAATCTCCAGCGGGGCTTCGATGCCACGACGCGCGACTTCGGCGGCCGACCAGTAGACTGTCCGTTCGACGCGGCCGTCGGACGATATCGCGACGTGCTCTCCGGGCATGACCTTTTCGATGCCGCGGAAGATCGAGAACGGGGCAGGCACGTAGGCGAACCGCAGAAAGCTCGCGACCGAGCGGGGATCGACGCCATCAGAAGCGGCGCCGACGGCCTGAAAGCTCTTGAGCTCCGATGCGAAGTGGACCACGTCGCCGCGCACCGAAAAGAAAATCGGCTTGATGCCGAGGTGGTCGCGGACGAGATGGAGGGTGCGGGCGGGGCGGTCCCACAAGGCGATCGCAAACATGCCGTTGAGACGGCGCAACGTGGCCGCGATCCCGCATCGGGCGACCAGTTCCAGGATCACCTCGGTGTCCGAGTGCCCGCGCCATCTCACGCCCGCGAGAGCCGGGTCGCGCCGGAGATCCTCGGCGTTGTAGATTTCGCCGTTGTAGCATATTACCCATCGTCCATCCGCCGACACCATGGGTTGGGCGCCGGCCGCCGACAGATCGATGATCGACAGGCGGCGGTGAGCGAAGGCGAGGCCTGCTTCAACGTCACTCCAGGTTCCGCAGCCGTCTGGACCCCGATGGGCGATGGCGCGCCCCATCGCGTCGGCCCGTCGGTCCAGTTCAGCCCGATGGCCGGTCAATCGAGGGTCGAGAAGCCCGGCTATGCCGCACATCGGTCCGCAAGATCCTCCGGGGCCGGCGCAACTAAGGCCGCGCAGCACGGCGACAGCCATATCGCATTCCCGCCGGACGTTCCAACCTCGATCCCAGCCTGCCGGTGGCGGCATGCCGGCAGGGCCGTTCCCGCTGGCCGGGCGGCCCTTGCCGGCACGTCTGCACGCCGGTAGAAACCTTCGGCACGAAAGCTGGAAGCGACAGAATGCATCTCGGGCATGGCCGCAACATCGCCGTGATTGGTCTGGGTTATGTCGGCCTGCCGGTCGCCATTGGTTTGGCGCGCACGGGGGCGCCGGTGGTGGGGTTCGACCGCGATCCTCGCCGGGTGAGTGAACTCAATACCGGCCATGACCGAACGCGTGAGGTAGTTAGTTCCGATCTCGCCCTGCCGGGGCTGGTCTTCAGCCACGATCCGGAGGTGCTGAAGAAGTCGGATTTTTTCATCATCACGGTGCCGACGCCGATCGACGATGCCAATCGGCCCGACCTCACCGCCATGCTGGCGGCTTCCGAGAGCGTGGGGCGCTGCCTCAAGCCGGGGGACATCGTGGTCTACGAATCGACCGTCTACCCCGGGGCGGTCGAGGAAGACTGCCTGCCGGTTCTGGAGCGGGCGTCGGGGCTGGCATCGCCGCGCGACTTTACCGTGGGTTATTCACCGGAGAGGATCAACCCCGGGGACAAGACGCACCGGTTCGAAACCATCACCAAGGTGGTGGCGGGACAGGACCAGCGCACGCTCGACATCGTGGCGGCCGTGTACGGCTCGGCGGTTCGTGCGGGCGTTCACCGCGCGCCGACGATCAGGGTGGCGGAAGCCGCCAAGGTGATCGAGAACGCCCAGCGTGATCTCAATATCGCCTTCATGAACGAGTTGTCGGCGATCTGTGAAGCGCTCGGCATCGATACCGGTGACGTGCTGGCGGCGGCGCGCACGAAATGGAATTTTTTGCCGTTCTATCCTGGCTTGGTCGGCGGGCACTGCATCGGTGTCGATCCCTACTACCTGACGCATCGCGCGGAGAAGGCCGGTTATCATCCCGAGGTCATTCTGGCGGGCCGGCGGATCAACGATGGCGTCGGGCGGCGTGTCGCGCGCGAATGTGCGCGCCGGCTGCTCAGGCGCGGCTGCGCCGGCGCGACCGTCACGGTCCTGGGCCTCACCTTCAAGGAGAACGTTCCGGACATCCGCAATTCCAAAGTCGCCGACATCGTCCGCGAGCTCGAGTCGTTCGGAATCAACACCCAGGTGCACGACCCGTACGCGGTCACCGAAGAGGCCCGGCACGAATACGGCATCGCGCTCCGCCGGCAGAGCGAGCTCGAGCCCGCGGATGCCGTGGTGCTGGCGGTGGCCCATGAGGAATACGTGGACGGTGGGTGGCCGATGATCGTGCGCCTGCTCAGGGGTGGGGCGGGTGTGGTGCTCGATGTCAAGGGCCAGCTCGATCGCGATACCAAGCCGGCGAGTGTCGAGTTGTGGCGGTTGTAATCCGTGTGCTGCGCGTGCGCGTGAGGGGTTGTCGACCGGGCGGCAGGCGGTATCGTACAAAACCGGGCTGATCCGTTGCTCGGGTCGGGTGGATTGGGGCAAGTCCAAATCGCTGACTTGATTTCGGTTCTCAAGCGGGGTCGCCAAGCGCCGAACAGGACAGCGCGCGTCGGCTCCGGCTATTGTCCGGGGACAGTCCTCCGGATAGAACGCTCGCAACGGCGGTCCACAACCCAGCGCGCGCCAATGCTGCTTGATGACGATGACAAATCAGGTTCCTGACCGGGATGTTTCGCGATCGGCCCACGGGCCCGTGCTGGTAACCGGTGCGGCCGGCTTTATCGGATTCCACACCGCGCGCAGTCTGCTGGAGCGCGGGCACACGGTCGTGGGCCTCGACAACCTCAACGATTATTACGATCCGGCGCTCAAGCGGGCCCGGCTCGCCGAATTGGCGCGTTTCGGTAGTTTCGGGATGGAACAGGTCGATCTCGCCGATCGCGACCGCGTGGCCGCACTGTTCGCTGCGCACCGGTTCCGATTCGTCATTCACCTCGCCGCTCAAGCGGGGGTGCGCCACTCGCTGGTCGACCCGCACGCCTATGCGGACGCCAACCTGATCGGATTTCTCAACATTCTCGAAGGTTGCCGGCACAACGACAGCCGGCATCTGGTCTATGCGTCATCGTCGTCGGTCTACGGCGCCAACACGTCGATTCCGTTCTCGACCGCGCAGAACGTCGATCATCCGCTGAGTCTCTACGGCGCCACGAAGAAAGCCAATGAACTCATGGCGCATGCCTATGCGCATCTGTTCCGGGTTCCGACCACCGGGTTGCGGTTTTTCACCGTATACGGTCCGTGGGGCCGTCCCGACATGGCGATGTGGCTGTTCACCGAGGCGATCCTCGCCGGCAAGCCGGTCCGTCTGTTCAACAACGGCAACATGCGGCGCGATTTCACCTATGTGGACGACGTGGTGGAAACGGTGGTGCGGCTGATGGAACGCCCGCCCGGCGGGGACCCCGACTGGTCCGGCGAACGCCCGGATCCGTCGGCCAGCGCGGCGCCATGGCGGGTGTTCAACATCGGCAACCATCGCCCGGTCGAGATCACCGAGGTGGTGCGGCTGATCGAGCGGGCGCTCGGCAAAAAGGCAAACATCGAGCTGGCGCCGATGCAGGCCGGCGACGTGCCGGAGACCTGCGCTGACATCGACGATCTCGCGCGGGAGATCGGTTTCGCGCCTCGGACCGACGTGGCGACCGGGATCGCCAACTTCGTTGCGTGGTATCGCCAGTATCGCGGCATCTGACGCGCCGACGATGTTCGTGAGCGAGCGTGGCGCGGGTTTTCCGGCAAGGCTCTTGAATGTTCAACTCGGCCTACTCTGTCGTCATTCCGACCTACAACCGCGCCGCCACTTTGGGCCGCGCCATCAACAGCGTGTTGGCGCAGTCGCTGCCGCCAGCCGAGATCATCGTGGTCGACGACGCCTCGACCGATGCCACGGATGATGTCCTTGCGGCGCTCGGTGTCCGGCAGTTGCGTGTTGTCCGCCAGACGCAAAATCGGGGTGCGGCGGCGGCGAGGAACGTCGGCGCGCGTGCAGCGTCGGCGTCCTGGATCGCGTTCCTCGACAGCGACGATGAGTGGTGCACGGAGAAGGCAGAACGACAGATGGCCGCGCTGGCCGCGGGCACGGGCGCCGCACCGGCCCGTGGCAGCGTGACAGGCTACAAGATCATCGACAGCAGAAATTCTCAGATCGGGGTGTTTCGCCCGACCGATGCCGATGTATCGTTTGATGCGGTTCTGTTCGGCTGTCGCCTGAGCCCAGGGTCGACGCTTGTGGTGGCTCGGGACACTTTCCTCGCGGATGGAGGCCTTGACACGCTATTGCCGCGTCTGGAGGATTGGGACTGGGCGCTGCGCTATCTGCAGAGGAATCGCCTCGCGGCCGTCGCTGAACCGCTGGTTGTCGTCCACAAGTCGAGCAATCCGAGCCGTGGCGACGTGTCAACCTCGCTGGCGCGAATCCGTGCCAGTCATCGCGCAGGCATTTATGAACGCTCCTGGTTGCAGGGGCGCAAGTTCGATGCCGCGCTGTTTGCCGAGGCGGCCGCGGGGGCGCTTTACGACAAGGACCATGCTGCCGCCATCATCCTGACGTTACGGGCGTTTGCGGCCTATCCGTTGAGGGAAGGGGCTTTTTTCGGCACGCTAGGGCGACGCGTCTGGTCGTTAGCGACCAGGGCTCCGGCCTCGGGTTAACGGCGGTTTTTGTATTGCGAACAATCCGGTTTTGTGGGGTTCGGAGTCATTGCCATGTCGTTTGCGGTCGCCGTCGTCGAGTAGTCGCGTCTTTGTGCCCTGCCGATCAATTTGTCATCATCGACGGCTCGCGGAGCCGTGGTGGGCTGGCCCATCCGTTGCTGGAGGCATTGCTGCTGGCGGTGTGTGACACAATCACTGATTGTGACGATTGCGAGGGCATCGCCGCCTGGGACGAAACCCACCTGTCGTTCGTTCGCCGCTTCCTGCCCTGCCACCACGGCGTGTGGGCGAACGCTGGCTGACCATCCTGACGAACCGGATCAGTCCGGGGCGGTTCTCGTCCGCCTTCACCGCCTGGGTGCGGCAAACGTGGTCCGATCGCCTGGAACTCGTCGTCATCGACGGCAAGACGTTGCGACGCAGGCACGACCACCGCGCTGGCAAGGCCCCGCTCCACCCCGTGTCCTCTCTCGCCACGACCCGTCGTTCTCGTGCTTGGCCAGGCGGCGGTGGCCGACAAGACCAACGAGACTGCGTCACTCCGCGAACGCCAGCCCGTCCATCGTGGCGGGTTCGTGTATCGCCACGACCGGGGCGTTCAAGGCGGATTCAAGCGGTCGTCGCAACACTTGGACGAAAGCGATCGCATTGGGCATTCGGAAGCGACGATCACACCTTTCTGGGCGGGCAGCGTCGGCGACAGCTATGACAATGCTCTCGCCGAGACGATCACCGGCCTCTATAAAGCCGAAATCATCCGTCGGCGCGGGCCGTGGCGGTCGTTCGGAGCCGTCGAATTCGGCACTGTCGAATGGGTGGACTGGTTCACCAACCGGCGGCTCGTGGAGCCCATCGGCGACATCCCGCCGGCCGAAGCCGAGAAACGCCGCTACGCCATGCTGGAACAGCCCGCCACGGCAGCGTGACTCGAACCAAACGGCCTCCGGCAAACCCGGGGCGGTTCAGGGCGGCCTCGCCGGAACTGCAATGAAAGCGCTGCTTACGACCATTTCCCTGAACGGTGAGCGTGGCGGCGGTACCGCGCAACGCACGAGCTTCCTGGCACAGCACCTTTCGAGACTTGGTGCAAAGGTCGAAGTGGTCGCCGTGGAAGGTGGAACCCTCGCCGATGAACTTCGATCCACCGGTATCCCGACCCACGTGACGGGCTCGCTGCGAATGCGGTATCAGCTCCCACTTCTCAATCCGGTCTCACTCGGCGAGTTGGTGCAACGTGCTGATGTCGCTCATGTGATGGGCTATTGGAACGGGCTCTCCGCGGCTGTTTGCGCGCTGGCGTATCGGG
>JAVBUK010000221.1:0-5004 GCA_031555345.1 Xanthobacteraceae bacterium
GTAAACGACCTGCTTCACGGTTGGAAGCACCTGGCCGCTGAATTTGACTTCACCGAGGCCGAGCGCCCGGCCGTTGCCATCCGCCCCCAACCAGCCGAGAAAAAAGCCGAGCAGCTGCCATAGGGCATCCAGCCCGAGGCATCCCGGCATGACCGGGTCGCCTTTGAAATGACAGTCGAAAAACCACAGGCCGGGATTCACATCCAGTTCCGCCCGAACCAGCCCTTTGCCGTACTCGCCGCCCTGGTCCGCAATCTCGGAAATGCGCTCGAACATCAACATCGGCGGCACCGGAAGCCTCGGGCCTTCCTTGAAGAGTTCCCCGCGTCCGCAGGCCAACAGCTCCTCGTACTCGTAGTTCGAACGCCGACGTTCCATTCCTTCCCGTCCCTGGAGCCGTTTTCAGTCCGGGTGAAGTCCTAACACACGCCACTGCGGGGGCAAAGCGCCGGGCGGCAAGCATACCGTGTCGGACAACAAACGGTGCCGCGATGCCAGTCTGCGTTGGCCGCGCCAACTCCGGCTGCGAATACTGAGAGTTCAGGCCATTTCGCAACTGCGAATAGGTTGCATTCGGAATCATTGCTGGGATATGTTTTTGGCTGGAATAGCTGCGAGGTGTTCGCGTCATGCAACAGCGTTTTCTGGTTCAGCCGGTCATCGTGCCCGATCCGGCGTGGGCAATCGACGCCCGTTCGCCAATCGCGCGCGCCGACGCCACCGGCTGCCCGTGGCACGACGTGAAGTCGAGGCTGCGCGACGTCGGCCTGCGACCCACCCGCCAGCGCATGGCGCTCGGCTGGCTGTTGTTCGCCAAGGGCGACCGGCACCTCACCGCGGAAATGCTGTACGAGGAGGCGACCCGGGCGCGGGTGCCGGTGTCGCTTGCGACCGTCTACAACACGTTGCACCAGTTCACCGACGTCGGCCTGCTGCGCCAAGTCGCGGTCGACGGGTCGAAAACCTATTTCGACACCAATGTCTCCGACCACCACCACTTCTACGTCGAGGACGCCAACAAGCTGGTCGACATTCCGCCCGCGGTGGTCAATGTCGGCACGATGCCCGTGGCGCCGGAAGGCTACGAGATTGCCCGTATCGACGTGGTGGTTCGGCTCAAGAAGCGGGCCTGACCGCGCACCGCTCAATCCACCTTTTCGTTGGGATAGACCCCCCACAAGCGTTCCTGCTCGATCCAGCCGTCGAAGCCCTCGCCGACCAGACGGCACCAGGCACCACCGCAACGTTTGACCGTGCCGAGCACGCCCGCCTCGAGCCGCGCGGTCACCGGGCTCGCGGTGTCGGCGTTTTCGTGCAGGGCGACAAGCGCGGCCTGGACCTTGGGCTTGGTGGTGATCAGCGCGGTGCGGCGCCCCGACAGCAGCGAATGGTAGACCCAGCCCTCGGCTCCCTCCCAGTCACGGATGCGACGCCAGTTCTCGAATTCAGCGGTGATTTCCACCGGCAAACCGCTGCGGGTGAACACCCACGTCACCTCGTGGTCCTTGGCGGGGCCGCCGCGAACGTTGACGCGGTCCGATTTGAGGCTGACGAAACGCGGCACCGGCAACCGGCTCTGCGACCCGACGCCGATGTCACCCGCGGCATCGACCGGGCCCGCGGCTCCTGCCACCAGCACCGCGATCGCCGCCGCCACCCCTGCCCATTGTCTGATCTTCATTGAACCCCAAAAAATCTTCATCGAACCCAAAGACGAACCGGACGGCACCGGCCCGTCCCACCGAACCAAGGCTCCGTGGCACGCCGGGACGTGGGACCAGGGACCCGACGGCCGTGCAGGCACTTTGTCTTGTCCGGCCCTTCTGATAGAGAAGAACCGGGATTTCCGCCGCACCGGCGCCGTTGACGATGGCGGAGTAGTGTCGACGATCTCGGTTAAGGAGGGTTAAACCCGCCGAGCCGGGTCGCCGATCGTGAGTAGCGCCCCGCAGCAAGGGGGGAAGATGTCGAACCGCAAGAAACCGCTCGTCGTCGTCACACGCAAGCTTCCGGACACCGTCGAGACACGCATGTGCGAGTTGTTCGACACGCGCCTCAACCTCGACGACAAGCCGATGAGCCAAAGCGAGCTCGCCGAGGCGGTGAAAGTCGCCGACGTGCTGGTGCCCACGGTCACCGACCGGCTCGACGCGGCCGTCCTCGGCCAGTCGGGGGAGAAGCTCAAGCTGATCGCCAATTTCGGCAACGGCGTCGACAACCTCGACGTTGCCACCGCCCTGCAGCGCGGCATCACGGTGACCAACACACCCGGGGTCCTGACCGAGGATACCGCCGACATGACCATGGCGCTGATCCTGGCGGTGCCGCGACGGCTGGCGGAAGGTGCGCAAGTGCTTATCGGCGACGCGGAATGGCGTGGCTGGGCACCCACCTGGATGCTCGGCCGGCGCATTTCCGGCAAGCGTCTCGGCATCGTCGGCATGGGCCGCTTCGGCCAGGCGGTGGCGCGCCGGGCCCGCGCTTTCGGGCTGCAGATCCACTATCACAACCGGCGGCGCGTCGCCCCCAAGATCGAGGAAGCGCTCGGGGCGACCTACTGGGACAGCCTCGACCAGATGCTGGCCCGCATGGACATCATCTCGATCAACTGTCCGCATACGCCCGCCACCTATCATCTGTTGTCGGCGCGCCGCCTCAAGCTGATGCGACCGGAGGCCTACATCGTCAACACCTCGCGCGGCGAGGTGGTGGACGAGAATGCGCTCGTCCGCATGATCGAGGCGGGCGAACTCAACGGTGCCGGGCTCGACGTGTTCGAGCAGGAGCCCGCCGTCAATCCCAAGCTGGTGCGGCTCGCGCGCGCCAACAGGGTGGTGCTGCTGCCGCACATGGGATCGGCGACCCTCGAAGGCCGCATCGACATGGGCACCAAGGTGATCATCAACATCCAGACGTTCATGGACGGACATCGTCCGCCCGACCGCGTCCTGCCCTCGATGCTGTGACATGCCGTCGGCGTGGTCACGTCGCGATCCGCGGATGGCGGCGCGGCGACCGGCCGGATATCGGTTGCCGTGCCCCACCGCAATCGCAGTGTTTCCCGCGATCGCGTATAGTGCCTCGGACCGCCATTCACCGGTCGGGAGGGCTGCCGATGTCGACACGGGCTTGCGTGACTGGCGTCTGCTGCACGGCCGCGGCGCTGGGCCATATCGCGACCGCCGCCGCCGCAACCAGGTTGACGCCTGCGGAAATCAAATCGACGTTTTTCAACGGTCAGCCGTTCGGGGCCACGACCCCGTCCGGCGTGAAGTTCAAGATCGTGTTCGCGCCAGACGGCACGGTCTCGCGCGAGCCCGTCGGCAAGGCGGGCACCAAGGGGGAAGGAACGTGGACACTCGACCAGGAGGGCTTCTGTACCACCTGGAAGGGCCAGAAGCCGACCTGCTTCGTCGTGCTGTCGAGCGGCGCCAACCAGTGGTCGATCATGAAGAAGTCGGCCCTGATGGCGGTATGGAGCAAGTGAACGGCCGCCGGCACCGCCCTGGTGCCCCGGTTCCGACGTTCGGTTCCGTTTGCAGCCCGCTCCGGACGAACGTCGGAACCGAAGGGACACCAGCACCTCTATGATGCTCGTGTGGTTTCGGATTTGACGCGGCGATGAAGTGCGCGCCGCAAGGGTGATCGGAATGTCAGATCGGCCAAGCGCGTGCCCGCGCCACGCGGACCCGCCGGAATCCGGCCGACCCAAGCGACGCGTCAGCCGGATCTGGTGTCAGGTCCTGTTCGCGTGCAGCGACAGGTCGCGGATGGTCGGCTTGTCGCCCGACAGCGGATTGGCCGGATCCCAGGCATAGCGCAGCGTCTCGAACCGCATGGCGCGCGTGTCGATCATCAGCAGGCGCCCGACCAGCCCCTCGCCGAATCCGACGATCTCGCGAATCACCTCGAGTGCGATCATCGCGCCGACCATGCCGGGAAGAGCGCCCAGGATGCCGGCCTCCGCACACGCCGGCACCGTGCCGGGCGGCGGCGGTTCGGGAAACAGGCACCGGTAGGTGGGATTGGGCTTGCCATCCGGGCCGGATTCGTGCGGCCGCAGGGTGGTGATCGTCGCGTCGAAGGTACCGACCGCCGCGGTAACCAACGGCTTCTTGGCCAGGTAGCACGCGTCCGACACCAGATAGCGGGTGGAAAAGTTGTCCGACCCGTCGACGACCAGATCATAGCGCGAGACGATATCGAGCGCATTGGCGGCACCGAGGCGCGTCGCGTGGGGTTCGACCGTCACGTGGGGATTGAGCCGCCCGATCGCCGCGGCGGCGCTCGCCGTCTTGTCGCGACCGATGTCCGGCGTGCCGTGAATCACCTGGCGCTGCAGGTTGGACAGAGACACCTGGTCGTCGTCGACCACGCCGATCGTGCCGACCCCGGCGGCGGCGAGATAGAGCAGCACCGGCGCCCCGAGCCCGCCCGCACCGATCGCCAGCACGCGGGCGCGCTTGAGCGCCGCCTGCCCGGGCCCCCCGACCTCGCGCAGGACGATGTGGCGGGCATAACGTTCGAGTTCGTCGGATGTCAGCATGGGCGTGTCATCGGGCCTTCTGGGAGACGCGGCATCACGCGCCGCCCCGCCGGCGAGGTCAAGGAGGAATTTATTACCGTGCGCCCCGGTCGAGAGCCCGGCACGCACGATTTGCATCCGCGGCCGGCTGCGATAGGCTCGCGCGCCATATCGTTCTCGTTCGTTTTCAGCCCGGGGATTGCGATGCGGTGGGTCGGAGCCATGCTTGCGGTCGCGGTTGCGACCACCGCGGCGATTGCGCAACCGGCCGCCCCGGCGCCCCCGCGGCCCGCCGGGGCAAGACCGGCTGCCGCGAGGCCGGACCCGGCGAACCCGGCCGCAAAGCCGGCCACCATCCCGGCGGCAAGGCCTGCTGCAAGGCCTGCTGCAAGACCAGCGGCACAGCCGACCCCGGGCGTGTCCGCGCGCGCGGCGATCCCCGAGTCCGAGCGGATGGCGATCCAGTCGGACCTGATCTG
>JAVBUK010000181.1:0-5852 GCA_031555345.1 Xanthobacteraceae bacterium
GGTGGCTCCAATTTCTCCGGTATGGTTTTCCCCTTTATGCGCGAAAAATTGGCAGGAAAACGCAGCACCCGCTTTATTGGTGTGGAACCCGCCGCCTGCCCCACCTTAACCCAAGGCAAATTTGCCTATGACTTAAGCGACAGCTCCGGTGAAACGCCGCTTTTAAGCCGGCGACCGATCGGTGTCCCGAGCTATTTGCGAAATCAGACACCACGCTACCGCCCGCGACCGACGCCGTCAGGGCGCGCGCGACAGCAGGCAGGCGTCGCCGTAGGAGTAGAAGCGGTAGCCGTTCGCCAGCGCATGGGCATAGGCGCGCCGCATGGTGTCGAGCCCGG
Source organism: Xanthobacteraceae bacterium (assembly GCA_031555345.1). GTDB lineage: Bacteria > Pseudomonadota > Alphaproteobacteria > Rhizobiales > Xanthobacteraceae > Astrobacterium. The sequence goes on from JAVBUK010000181.1 coordinate 339, forward strand.
AAAAAGCCGCGACCAGCATGAACAGGGTCGAACGCGGCAGGTGAAAGTTGGTCATCAGCACGTCGACCGCGCGCAAGCGATAGCCGGGCATGATGAACAACGCTGTCTCGCCGGAGAACGGCCGGATCGTGCCGTCGTCGGCGGTCGCGCTTTCGAGGAGCCGCAGCGAGGTCGTGCCGACCGCCACGATCCGCCCGCCGGTCCGGCGCACGGCATTGAGGGTGTCGGCGGTGGTGACGTCGATCGCCCCCCATTCGGCGTGCATCGTGTGTTCGGCGGTGTCGTCGGTCTTCACCGGCAGGAAAGTGCCGGCGCCGACATGCAGCGTGACGGTCGACAGGCCGACGCCGCGCGCCCGCAAGGCGCCGACCAGTCGGTCGGTGAAATGCAGCGCGGCGGTGGGGGCGGCGACCGCCCCCTCCTGGCGCGCGAACAGGGTCTGATAATCCTCGACGTCGCGGTCGTCGGGCGGGCGGCGGGCGGCGATATAGGGCGGCAACGGCATGTCGCCGCGCGCGGCGATCGCCTCGTCGAGGATCGGTCCGTGGAAGGCGAACGCGAACGTGACCTCGCCCTGCTCGCCCTTGGCTTCGACCGTGGCGTCGAGCTGGCCGAGGAAACAGACGCGGCCATCGTCGCCGAACCGCACGACATCGCCGGGCGAAAGCTTCCTGGCCGGCTTGACCAGCGCCTGCCAGCGCGAGCCATCGAGCCGCTTGATCAGGTTGGCCTCGATCTTCGGCTCGGTTCGGCCGAGCCGCCGCCCGGTGAGCCTGGCCGCAATGACCTTGGTGTCGTTGACCACCAGGTGATCGCCCGGCTGCAGCAGCGCCGGCAAGTCGCGCACGATGTGGTCGTCGAATTCCGCCGCGGCGCCCGGCCGCACGGCCAGCAACCGCGCGGAATCGCGCGGGCTGGCCGGCCGCAACGCAATGCGGTCGGGCGGCAGATCGAAGTCGAACAGGTCGGTGCGCATCCGAGACGGTCCGGCAGCAGGGTCGACACAGCGAGGCGCGGCAGCAATCCAGGCTCGAACGAACCGGATTGCTGTCGCCGCAGACGCTGAGCGACGCCGGCGCGGTATCCTATGCGTCGGCCGCGATCCGGGCCGACACGATCTTGTCGGGGTCGCGCACCGGCTCACCGCGCTTGATCTTGTCGACGTTCTCCATGCCGGCGACGACCTTGCCCCACACCGTGTAGTTGCGGTCGAGGAAGGTGGCGTCGTCGAAGCAGATGAAGAACTGCGAGTTGGCCGAATTGGGGTCGTTCGCCCGCGCCATCGAGCAGACGCCGCGCACGTGCGGCTCGGGATTGAACTCCTGCTTCAGGTTCGGATAGTCGGATCCGCCGGTGCCGGTGCCGTGCGGACAACCGGTCTGCGCCATGAACCCATCGATCACCCGATGGAACACGATTCCGTCGTAAAACCCTTCGCGCACCAGCTTCTTGATGTGGGCGACATGGTTGGGGGCGAGATCGGGACGCATCTCGATGGTCACCGGTCCCTTGGTGGTCTCGAGGACCAGCGTGTCCTCCGGCGTTGCACTCATCAGTCGGACTCCTTTGTCGGTTTGGTCGGTCGACGGCGCGGAATGGCGGGTCGCCGGCCTGGTGTGGCGGTCACTTCTCGATGGTCGCCTTCTTGATGAAGTCGAGTTGCGGGAAGCTCGCCTGCAGATAGGCGTTGCCCTCGCGCTGGACCCGGCTCTGGTCGGGGCCGGAACCGCGCGGGGCACCTTCGCCGTAGCCGGCGTAGAGGGAGTCGACCACCTTCATCCCGCTCACCACCTGGCCGAACGGAGCGAAACCCTGCTGGTCGAGCCCGGCATTGTCGGCGAAATTGATGAAAACCTGGGTGGTCCGGGTGTTGGGACCGGCGGTGGCGAACGTGATATAGCCGCGCTTGTTGCTCTGCTGGACCGGGTCGTCGCCGATGCGCGCCTCGCGCCACCGGGTCGACAGGGCCGGGTCGCCGTTGATGCCGAACTGCACCATGAACCCGCTGATCACGCGGAAGAACCGCGCGTTGTCGTAAAAACCGTTCTTGACCAGGTTGTAGAACCGGTCGGCGCCGTTGGGCGCCCAGTCGCGCCGCACCTGGATCACGAACACGCCCTTGGAGGTGTCGAACCGCACCTTGTAGGCGGCGGGCGCCGTCTCGGTCAGGGAGGCGGGATTGGCCAGGCTGACCGACTGGCCGACAGCGGGGCTGGTCAGCGTGGTCGCGATCAGCGCCGCGCCAATCGCCATGAGGGATGAGGTCTTCATAGCACTCCTTCAGGTCTGGCTGTTTCAGGTCCGGCTGTCGAGACCGCTTGCGCTGCCCGCATCCGGTTGTGTCAGGCGCCGACCTTGCCGGCGAACCGAGCTCTGAGCCGGTCCGCCACCGTGGGCGGAACAAAGGCCGAGATATCGCCACCCATGGCCGCGATCTGGCGCACCAGGGTGGCGGTGATGGGGCGGACCAGCGGCGATGCCGGCAGGAACACGGTCTGCACCTCTGGCGCCATGTGGCCGTTCATGCCGGCCATCTGCATTTCGTAGTCGAAATCGGTGCCATCGCGCAGGCCCCGGATCAGCAGCCTGGCGCCGACCCGGCGCGCAGCCGAAATCACCAAGTCTGCGAAGGTGATACAGGAGAATTCGCAACCGACTTCTCGGGCCACCTGCCCGCACGTCTGCTCGAGCATGGCCAGCCGCTCGTCGACCGGAAACAGCGGCGCCTTGCCGGGGTGAATCCCGATCGCCACCACCAGAAGATCGTCGATACAGGCCGATTGGCGGATCACGTCGATATGGCCGTTGGTGACCGGGTCGAACGTCCCCGGGTATAGGGCTATGCGCGGCATGAACGGGGTCTAGCCTGCCCGCCCGGCCCCCGCAAGGGCACCCGGCCATCCATTGCGGGCGGCAGCGGGATTTCTGCCTGCCGGCCGAACAAGCGGCGGTCCGACGACACCACCGAAATGCCCGGACCGCTGCCCAGACCTGTCCGGTGTTGGTTGCGATAGGCACGGCTGTGCGCCTGTGCCACAATGGCGCCGCCGACTGCCGGCGTCGATTGCGGCCGGTCGCATGACCCCAAACAGCGACGACCGGTTTTCGGCCGATCGTTCCCCGCCCCGAAGCCAGAGCGGGATGGCGGTCCCAAGGACACGTTCCCCGAGGACAGGTTCCGGGATCCGTCATCCCACTCCAGGATCCCGATGCACCGCAGTGAAGCATGAAAATCCTGCTGACCATCTGGTTCATCCAGTTGATGGCCACCATCAGCCCCGGCCCGAGCTTTCTGATCACCGTGCGCACGGCCGTCGCGGGCTCGCAGCTCGACGGCGCCAAGGTTGCGCTCGGGTTGGCCGCCGGCGCCGCCCTCTGGGCGGCCGCCACCGTGCTGGGCCTGCATCTGCTGTTCCAGCAGTCCCCGTGGCTGTACCTGGCCATGAAGATCGGCGGAGCATCGTACCTGTTGTGGATCGCGATCCAGATGCTGCGCTTCGCCGCCGTTCCGCTCGCGATCAACGGAATGCCCGAGGCGCAGGACCCGCGTCATTTCATCCGCGGCTTTCTCACCCAGATCTCCAATCCGAAAGTGGTGGTGTTCTTCGCATCGATCTTCATGACCCTGCTGCCGAACGAAGTGCCGTTGTGGATGAGCCTGGCGCTGATCGCCATCGTCGGCTGCAACGACATGATCTGGTATACGGTGGTGGCGCTGTTTTTCGGATCGCCGCCGGTCCGGCGGTTCTATCTCGACGCCAAGCCCTGGATCGACCGCGCCATCGGCCTCGCCCTCGCCGTCCTGGCGCTCAATCTGCTTTGGGATGCCGTGCGGCCGTGATCCGGTCGCCCGAGCGGGCCTTCAAGCTTGCGCCTGATCGATCCGGATGCGGTTCGGGCCGACCTTGACGATCACCTCGAACCCCTCGCGGATCGCCTTGTTGATCAGCATTTTGGCGCCCGGGCGACGCCATGCGTCGGGCGCGCCGGGATCAACATGGACCACCATGTTGGTCTCCCGGCTCTGGGCGATGATGACCTTGGATTTGTCCGGGCGCAGGCTGTCGGGCCCGATACCGGCCAGCCAGCCGCAGTGGAAATCGATGCAGGACTTGGGTCTTGTGTCGTAGCTGCCGCAGCCGTGTCCGATCTGGCAGTGCGGGCACCAGGTGCGCGCCGGCTTGCCGAGTTCGTCCACCGCCATCACCTTGCAGCACAGGGTGCAGCCGCCGCAATCGCGCTGGATCATCGCCATTCCCGTATGACGCCATCCGCTGTGATCGGCGGACGACGGTTTCACAACCGCGCCCGAGCGCCCTCGTCACGGGCTCAGCCGCCGTTGTCCTCGCTGTCCTCGGTCAGCCGCTCGACCGACACCACCCGCTCGCTCTCGGCGGTCGAGAACACGATCACGCCCTGGGTGGAGCGACCGGCGATGCGGATGCCGTCGACCGGACAGCGGATCAACTGGCCGCCGTCGGTGACCAGCATGATCTGGTCGCTCTCCTCCACCGGGAACGAGGCGACGATCGGGCCGTTGCGCGAGGTCACCGCCATGGCCACGATGCCTTTGCCGCCGCGTCCGGTGGTGCGGAAATCGTACGAGGACGTGCGCTTGCCGAAGCCGTTTTCGGACACGGTGAGCACGAACTGCTCGGCCGCCGACAGCTCGACGTAACGGGTTTCGCCGAGCTCGATCGCGCCGTTCGCCTCCTCGGCGTCGGTCTGCTCCTCGTCGCCGTTGCCGTTGGTGCCGCGGCGCACCGCATTCGCCTGCTTGAGATAGGCGGCCCGCTCCTCGGCGGAGGCGTCGACATGGCGCAGGATCGACAACGAGATCACCTTGTCGTCCTCGCCCAGGTTGATGCCGCGCACCCCCATCGAGGTGCGCCCGGTGAACACCCGCACGTCGGTGGTGGGAAAGCGGATGCACTGGCCGGCCGCCGAGGTGAGCAGCACGTCGTCGTTCTCGGTGCAGATCTGCACGTCGACGATCGCCTCGCCCTCGGCCAGCTTCATGGCGATGATGCCCGAACGCCGCACGTCGACGAAATCCGACAGCTTGTTGCGACGCACAGTCCCGCCGGTGGTCGCGAACATCACGTCGAGCTCGGCCCAGGTGCTCTCGTCCTCGGGCAGCGGCATGATGGTGGTGATGCGCTCGTCCGGCTCGATCGGCAGGATGTTGACCAGCGCCTTACCGCGCGCCTGCGGCGCCGCCTGGGGCAGCCGCCAGACCTTTTCCTTGTAGACCTGGCCGTGCGACGAAAAGAACAGCACCGGCGTGTGGGTGTTGGCGACGAACAGCCGGGCGACGAACTCCTCGTCGCGGGTCTGCATGCCGGCGCGGCCCTTGCCGCCGCGTTTCTGCGACCGGTAGGTCGACAACGGCACCCGCTTGACGTAGCCGAGATGGGAAACGGTGACGACCATGTCCTCCCGCTGGATCAGGTCCTCGTCCTCCACCTCGCCTTCCTGATCGATAATCATGGTGCGGCGGGGGGTGGCGAACTC
>JAVBUK010000507.1:0-4954 GCA_031555345.1 Xanthobacteraceae bacterium
ATAAACCATTAACACGGATGGCCCCGGGGCCCCAAAACGTCCGCCGGGCGGACCATTTTCTCGGTAAACGGCGGATTGATGGCAAGACGGGGCCAGTCCCCGGTTTAACCGTCCGTTAACCATACACCCGGCAAAGTCTGCCGAGCGGGCGCCCCACAGCCGGCGGAAGACGAGCCATGACGATCGCCGACATCCCGATCCTGTCGATGCTGCGAACCCGGATGCAGTGGCATCAGGAACGCCAGCGCGTACTCGCCGAAAACGTGTCGAACGCCGACACCCCCCGGTTCGTGCCGCACGACCTCGCCGACCCCAGGTTCGACAAGGCCGCCACCTCGCTGACGACACCGGTCCTGGCGCGCACCGACGCCGGTCACATTGTCGGCTCGCTGGGGGAGGGCGCAGCGTTCCACCCCGGACGCGAGCAGTTCAAGATCCGCCCATCCGGCAACGCGGTGAGCCTCGAGGACGAAATGCTCAAGATCGCCGCGAACCAGATGGACTACCAGGCTGCCACCTCGCTCTACACGCGCAGCCTCGGGCTGATCAAGGTCGCGGTCGGCAAGAGATAGCTCGAGGGAGCCGGACCATGGACTTCGTAAGATCGCTGTCGATCGCCGCCTCCGGCCTGCGCGCCCAGGCCGGCCGCATCCGGATCATTTCCGAGAACATCGCCAACGCGGATTCGGCCGCGCCGACCGCCGCCGGCGAGCCGTATCGCCGCCGCATCCCGACCTTCCGCGCCGAAATGGACCGTGCGCTCGAGGCCCGGGTGGTGGCGCTCGGGCCGGTGCAGACCGACCAGACGCCGTTCCGCCTCAAGTACGAGCCGGGCAATCCGGCGGCCGACGTCCGCGGCCAAGTGAAGTATCCGAACATCAATTCGCTGGTGGAAATGACCGACATGCGCGACGCTCAGCGGTCCTACGAGGCGAATGTCAACGTCATCGGCGCCACCCGCCGCATGATCCAGCGCACGCTCGACATCCTGCGGGCATAGGGAGGTCTGATCCATGGCGACACCGGGAATCGCCGCCGGCGCCTATGCGCGGCTCGCACGCATCACCGATCCGTCGGCGGCCCTCGGCAAGGCGGTCACCGACGCCGGCTCGGACGGCCAGAACTTCGGCGCGATGCTGCGCGACGTGGTCCGCACCGTCGCCGACTCCGGCCGCAATGCCGACGTCCAGAGCCAGTCGCTGGCCGCCGGCAAAGCCAACATCGTCGACGTCGTCACCGCCGTCGCCGAGACCGAGACCGCCATCGATACCGTCGTGTCGGTGCGCGACCGGGTGATCGCGGCGTACGAGGAAATCATCCGGATGCAGATCTGAACGCGGTGCGCCAGCGGTGTCCGCGGCCCGCGGTTCGCGCCGGCTTCGCCGTCCCGCCATGCGATCGGAATCACGTTCTCCCGCCGGCGGCGCAAAGGACCGTACGATGACCGGACCGGAAGTCCTCGATGTGGCCCGCGACGCCATTCTGACCCTCGTGCTGGTGGCGAGTCCGCTGATGCTGATCGGGCTGGTGGTCGGCGTCGTCATCTCGTTGTTCCAGGCCCTGACGCAGATCCAGGAGATGACCCTGGTGTTCGTGCCCAAGATCATCGCGATCTTCGCCGCGATGCTGATTGCGCTGCCGTTCATGGCCGACCTGCTGCACGGCCACATGCTGCGCGTCACCGCCCGCATCGTCGGCGGGTGAAGGGCCGGATCGCGATGCGGATCGACGTTTCGTTTCTTCCCGCTCTCGCCGCCGCGTTCCTTCTGGTGTTCGCGCGGGTCGGCAGCATGCTGATGCTGATGCCGGGGCTGGGCGAAATGAGCGTACCGGTCCGCCTGCGGCTGACCGTGGCGCTGGTGCTGACCGCCGTGATGCTGCCGCTGCACCGCCCCGACTACGCGATCGACCTGCGGGCCATCGGGCCGGTCCTGCAAATGTTCGCCCAGGAAATGCTGGTCGGCGTGCTGCTCGGCCTGACCGCGCGGCTGGCCATGTCGGCGCTCCAGGTCGCGGGCTCGGTGGTCGCCCAGCAACTCGGGCTCGGGTTCGTCACCGCGGTCGATCCGACCCAGGGTCAGCAGGGGGTCATCGTCGGCAATTTCCTCACGCTGCTCGGCGTCACCCTGCTGTTCGCCACCGACCTGCATCACCTGATCATCGCCGCGCTCCACGACAGCTTCACGCTGTTTCGCCCCGGCGAGGTTCCGCCCGTCGGCGACATGGCGGCGCTGGTCACCCGGACGATCGCCGGCGCGTTCCGGGTCGGCATCCAGCTCTCGGCGCCGTTTCTGGTGTTCGGCATCGTGTTCAACCTGGCGCTCGGCCTGCTGTCACGGCTGATGCCGCAGATGCAGGTGTACTTCGTGGCCATGCCGCTGACGATCCTGGGCGGCCTGCTGATCTTCCTCCTGGTGGTCGGAGCGATGATGACGATGTTCCTCGGCTATTCCGAGGGCGTCCTGCGTCAGCTCGCGCCGCACTCGTGACGCTTCGGAGCCCGCATGGCCGAAGACCGCGACGACAGCGACAAGACGGAAGACCCGACACAAAAGCGCCTCGACGACGCCCTCGAACGCGGCGACGTGGTCAAGAGCCAGGAAGTCAGCACCTGGTTCGTGCTCGCCGGCTCGGCGCTGGTCCTGCTGATGTTCTCGGGGTCGATGACGTCGCTGCTCAACACCACGTTGCGCGGCGTCGTCGCCAACGCCTATCGCATTCCGCTCGACGGCGGCGGCCTGATGCGTCTGTTTCGCGAGCTCACCGCGGAGTCGCTGGTCGCGATGGCGATGCCGTTCCTCGTGCTGGTGCTGGCCGCGATCGGCGGCAACATGATCCAGCACCGCCTGGTGTGGTCGGCCGAGTCGCTCAAGCCGAAGTTTTCCAAGATTTCGCCGATGGCGGGCTTCGGGCGGATGTTCTCGAAGCAGGCGTTGGCCAATTTCGTCAAGGGGCTGCTCAAGCTGACGCTGGTCGGCGCGGTGCTGTCGGCCCTGTTGTGGCCGGAGCGCTTCCATCTGGAAAGCCTGATCGGCGCCGATCCCCTCGCCGTCATGCACTACACCCACGGGCTGTCGCTGCAACTGGTCGGCAGCGTGGTGGCGATTCTCGCGTTGGTCGCCGGCGCCGACTACTTGTTCCAGTATTTCCAGTGGCACGAGCGCCAGAAGATGTCGATGCAGGAGATCAAGGAGGAATTCAAGCAGAGCGAAGGCGACCCCAAGATCAAGGCCAGGATCCGCCAACTGCGGATGAGCCGTTCGCGCAAGCGCATGATGGCCGCGGTGCCCAAGGCCACGGTCGTGGTCACCAACCCGACCCACTTCGCGGTGGCGCTGCAGTACGAGCCCGGCATGAACGCGCCGGTCTGCGTCGCCAAGGGCTCCGACCTGATCGCCCGCAAGATGCGCGAGATCGCCACCGAGCACGGCGTGCCGATCGTGGAGAACCCGCCGTTGGCGCGCCCGCTCCATGCCACGGTCGAGATCGACCAGGAGGTTCCGCCCGAGCACTACAAGGCGGTCGCCGAGGTGATCGGCTACGTGATGAAGCTGAACCGGTCGTTCCGGAACTGAGGCGGAGGTCGCGCGGCCCGGCCGCGACGGCCGAAATCCGGCGGTCCGCGCCGCCGGCGACCGCCGCACCCCGACCGTCGTTGCTCGCCGCCGATGCGGGCCACGACAGGGCGGGAGTGCCGCGGGTGATTCCCCGGCGTGCCGGGAGCCGGGAGGCGAAAACGGCGGGAAATCCCGGTCGGGCGGTCGCCGGGCCAGGACGGCGCGGCGAAAAAATCCTAAAGTGCCGACGCCCCCTGCCGAGTCTGCCCCGGCGTGGGGCAGCGAATCTCTTCATCGGTGAGCGGGGCCACGACCCAATATGGCGGCACACGACGTGAGCGAAACGGCGGAACGGAGCGGCGATCGCGCCGGGGCGAGGGGTCGCATCGGGCTGGTGCTGCTGGTCGCGTTGGTCATGATCGCGGCCGCCGGCGGGCTGATGATCATCGGCCGCAGCCACACCCAGCCCTATGTGCTGGGGCTGCTCGCCGTTCTCGGTATGGTCGGCGTGTTCTCGCTGTTCGCGACGGCGGCCGGCATCTTGCGCATCGGCGGGCGGGACGAGGGAAACGCCCTGTTCAAGGGCGTGATCGAAGGCTCGCTGGAGGGCATCCTGGTCACCGACCCGTCCGGCCGGGTGATCTTCGCCAATGCGGCATACCGCTCCCTGGTCGACGCCGGTGGTGGCGACGTCCGCCCGGTCGAACGCGTCTTTGTCGGCGATCCGGAGCTCTCCGAAGCGGTGTACCGGCTGGTCAAGGCGGCGCGCGAGGGCCGCCGGCTGCAGGAGGAGATCCGCATACCGGGTTTGCGGGAGGAGGCGGCGCGCTGGATGCGATTGCGCGTGCGCCCGCTCGGCGGTTCCGGCCGCGAGGCACGCCTGACGGTATGGACCGTGACCGACGTGACCCACGAGCGCGAGCGCCAGGAGAACGTGTTCCAGGGGCTGCAGCACGCGATCGACTACCTCGATCATGCGCCCGCCGGGTTCTTCTCGGTCCTGGCCTCGGGCAATGTCGGCTATCTCAATGCCACGCTCGCCGGCTGGCTCGACCACGATTTGGCGCAGGTCGGCTCGGGCGGCCTCAAGCTCACCGACATCGTGACCGAAAACGGCGCGGCCCTGCTGGCGGCCTTGTCGGCGCAGCCCGGCGAGGTGAAGACCGAGGTCTTCGACCTCGACCTCAAGACCCGCAGCGGCAGGACGCTGCCGGTTCGACTCTACCACAAGGTCGCCTTCGCGGCCGACGGCACCGCCGGAGCCTCGCGCACGCTGGTGCTCAACCGCGCGCGTGACGACGGCACCGATCCGCAGCGCGCGGCCGAAGTGCGCTTCATGCGCTTTTTCAACAACACCCCCCTGGCGATCGCGACGGTCGACAAGGCCGGCAAGATCG
>JAVBUK010000517.1:0-11419 GCA_031555345.1 Xanthobacteraceae bacterium
CGTCGGCGCGCTCGTACTGCTCTTCACCGGGCGACGCCGATCGGCCGCGCGGGTGGTGTGGGATCAAGACCGCGCATGCCGCGACAGGACGGCCAGCGGGCGACGCGCGGGACCCGGCGCACAGTACGGGAGCGCTGTAACCAGTGGGCCTCGTTGCGTAACCATGGTGCCGCTGCGGTGTGGAAACAGTGGGAAACACCGCTGCGTAACCAACGCCGCCGCGCGTCGGCTTTTCCAGCAAGGCTGGATTGTGTATCGCGGATCTCGCCATGAGCGAGCAGAACGCCACGATCAACGACGCGCCCCACGGTCGCCCGACCAAGTACAGGCCGGGTTACTGCAAGGTTGCACGCGAGATGTGCGAACGCGGCGCCACCAACGCCGATCTGGCGGCTCATTTCGGGGTTGCGCTGTCGACCATCTGGCTTTGGCAGACCACCCACACGGAGTTTTTCGAGTCCTGCAAGCTCGGAAAGGCGGTCGCCGACGAGCGGGTCAAGCAGTCGTTCTACATGCGCGCCGTCGGTTACGAATACGACGCCGTCAAGGTCATGCAGAGCGAGGGGACGCCGGTCTATGCGCCGTATCGCGAGCACGTTCCGGCCGATGTCACCGCGGGCAAGTTCTGGCTGATGAACCGCTGCTCGGGTGAGTTCAAGGACACCCAGCACCTCAACCACGACACGCCGGCGGACAGCCCACTCGCCGAGCTGGCGCGTCAGCTTGCCGGCACGGCGCTGCGCCCGCGTGAGGGCGAGCCGCCGGCCGCGCCCGCGACCCCCGATATGAACTCGCGTGAGGAGCCGTAACCATGCTGGAGCGTTGCGCGGCTTGCGGAGTGCCGTTGGCCCTGGTGGGGCGGGCGCACCGCTGTGTGCCGCGTTCGGTGCCGGCCGAGCAGGCCCGGCCGCAAGCGCCAGACACGACCGATGGCCGTCCTCGGCCGGTCGACGCCGGTGGCGAGCCGCCAGCCAGACGCCGGCCCAAACGTGATCGTGCCGCCTATATGCGCCGGTACCGCGCCAGCAAGCGCGGGGCGAGGGCGCAATGATGCACGCCGCGCCCGATCACCTGGAAGCCGGTGCCGCCCCGGTCGACGAACAGACGCTGCTGGCCCACCTCAAAGACCCCGCGTGGCGCCTTCGTAACCTCTACTGGATCACGGACAAGGACGGCCAAAAGGTCCTGTTCGTGCCGAATGCCCACCAGCAGGCGCTGTTCGAGCACATCTGGTACCGGAATCTGATTCTCAAAGCCCGCCAGCTCGGATTCTCGACCGCGATCCAGGTGTTGATGCTCGACACCTGCCTGTTCACGCCGAACACCAATGCGGCGGTGATCGCCGACACCGAGCCGAACGCCACGATGATCTTTCGCAAGATCAAGTTCGCGTACGACAATCTGCCGGCCGTCGTCAAAGCGCTGGCGCCGCTCACGCGCGACAGCGCGTCGGAACTCATTCTGGGCAACAATTCGGGGTTGCGGGTTGCGGTGTCGGCCCGCTCCGGCACGCTGCAGTTTCTGCACATCTCCGAATTCGGCAAGATCTGCGCCCGTTTCCCCGACAAGGCGCGCGAGATCGTCACCGGGTCGCTGCCGGCGGTGACCCAGACCGGCATCGTGTTCATCGAGAGCACGGCGGAGGGCCGGGAAGGCGCGTTCTTCGACATGAGCCAACGTGCCGAGGCGCTGGCCCAGGCCGGCAAGGCCCTGTCGTCGCGCGAGTACCGGTTCCACTTTGCGCCCTGGTGGAGTGCGGCCGAATATCGCCTCGCGCCGGCGGGCGTCGCGATTTCGGGGGCCGACCACGACTACTTCAACCGCCTCGAAACCCTGATCGGGTGCGAGGTCGACCCGTTGCAGCGCGCCTGGTACGTCGCAACCCGCGACAACGATTTCGGGGGCGACACCGCGAAGATGCGCCAGGAGTACCCCTCGACACCCGAAGAGGCGTTCGAGCAGTCGGTCGACGGCGCCTACTATGCCCACCAACTCGCCGCGGCCCGCCGGCAGGAACGCATCTGCGACCTGCCGCACGACCCGCGGGTGCCGGTCAACACGTTCTGGGATCTCGGCAAGGACGACTGCACCTCGATCTGGTTCCACCAGCGGGTCGGCGCCTACGAGCACTTCATCGACTTCTTCGAGGCGAGCGACGAGCCCTTCAGCTTTTACGTCCGCCACCTTCAGAGCCTCGGCTACAGCTGGGGCCGGCACTACCTGCCGCACGACGGCGAGCACCGGTCGTGGGGCGTCGAGCAGCTGAAAACCGCGCAGGACATGCTCGAAGAGCTCGGGCTTCGCAACATCGAGATCGTGCCGCGCACCCCGAATGTCACGATTGCGATCCGGCAGTGCCGTGACGCGTTCGCGCGCTATCGGTTCGACCGGACAAGGTGCAAGGAAGGCCTGCACCACCTCGAACATTATCGAAAGACCTGGAACGACCGTCTCGGCGCCTGGTCGGAGGCGCCGTTGAAGAACGGACATCAGCACGCCGCCGATGCGCTGCGTCAGCACGCGCAGGTGTTCGAGGAACCAGCGCTCACCACTTCGACCCGGCGCAAGCGGGCGCCGAGCGGAATGGCGGTGTGACGTGATGGCGGTGAGACTCGGCAGCGATGGGACTCGGTGACGGTGAGACTTGGTGGCGGCAAGATTTGGTGGCGGCGAGATTTGGATCATATGCACACGGATGAGCAAGGTTTTCTGATGCAGTCCTGTCGCTCGCCCGTCATCCGGCGGGTCCTCGACCTGACCAGGTATCATTTTCGGCAGCGGCATGGCGACATCACGGTCTATGGCACGTGGTGGCTGGGTGACGAGGGACCGTGGTCGTGCCTGGTGCTGGTCCCGTCGTTCCGCGAGACCCGAGGCTGTGTTCCGTGCGTCGTGTCGATCGACCTCGCCTGGATCTGGTCCGAGGAACACGGCTCGCCGGCGTTCGCCGCCGAAACCGCGATGGATTTCGCGGAAACGCTCGGCATCGGGGCGCGGCCCCGCAGCGCCGTGCGGGTCGCCATGATCATCCGCGACCACCTGGAAGACCTGCTCAAGATCCCGCCGCGCCCCGCGGTCCGGCAGCACCATGTCGGCGACATCGTCATCACCGAGCGCGAAAGCGGCAAAGCGCGCCATGCGGAGATCAGGGACGATGTTTGACGCGGCCCCCGATGGCTTCGACAGCGGCCGTCGGCGCGCCCCGCGCGGGGAGCCGCCCGTTCCGGCCGATGCTGTGCCGATCCCGCGGCGCCATCCCAAGCGAATGAACCTCGACAGCCAGGAGATGATGGACCTGCATGCGTCCTTGCTCGCCTGCTACCGGCGTGAACTCGATCGGCAGTACGAGAACCGTGTCGAGCAGGCGACGGACGAGGACTTTTACGACAACATCCAGTGGACCGATGCGGATGCGCAGGTGGTGCGTGACCGCGGCCAGCTTCCGCTGGTCTACAACGTCATTTCCACGTCGATCAATTGGGTGACCGGCACCGAGAAGCGCACGCGGATGGATTTCAAGATCCTGCCGCGGCGCAAGGACGACGCCAAGCCGGCCGAACGCAAAACGGCGCTGCTCAAGTACCTGAGCGACTGCAACCGGTCGCCGTTCTGTCGCAGCCGGGCGTTCGAGGACGCCGTCAAGGTCGGGGTGGGCTGGCTCGAATGCGGCGTCGAGGACGGAGATGGCGAGCCGATCTATGACCGCTACGAGTCCTGGCGCAACATGCTGTGGGACAGCGCCGCGGTCGACGCCGACCTGACCGACGCCCGCTACGTCGCCCGGACCAAGTGGGTCGATACCGACATCCTGATTGCCATGTTCCCGGAGCGCAAACGGCTGATCGAGGAGTCGATCGACACCGACAATGTCTACGCCACCGGCATCGAGGCCGACGGCGACGAGGCGATGGACGCCTTCGAGATCGCCAATGCCGAATCCGGGCTCGGCCGGCAGGCACATGGGCAGGAGCGCACCCGCAACCGGGTCATCGAGATGTGGTTTCGGAAGCCGGTTTCGGCCCGCAAGATGATCGGGGGGATTTGGAGCGGGGAACTGTTCGACGACAGCGCCCCCTTTGTCGAGGAGGTGCAGGCGGGGCGGTCCAGGATCGAACGCAAGCCGATGATGCGCGTCCATGTGGCGATCTTCACCGCCAGGGGCCTGTTGTGGTTCGGCGAAAGCCCTTATCGGCACAACCGGTTCCCGTTCACCCCGGTATGGGCGAACCGGCGCGGCCGGGACGGCATGGCCTACGGCATGATTCGGGGGCTCCGGGACATCCAGACCGACATCAACAAGCGCGCCTCGAAGGCGCTGCACATCCTCTCGTCCAGCAAGGTCATCATGGACGAGGGGGCGTTGAGCGACGACGTGACCATCGACGAGTTCGCCGACGAGGTCGCGCGGCCCGATGCCATCATCGTCAAGAAGGCCGGAAAGGAGTTGAAACTCGACGTCGACCGCGAACTCGCGCCGGCCCATCTCGAACTGATGTCGCGCTCGATCCAGATGATCCAGGCCCAGTCGGGGGTGACCGACGAGTTGCTGGGTCGCAAGACCAATGCGGTGTCGGGGATCGCGATCCAGCGCCGGCAGGACCAGGGTTCGACGGTCACCACCAACCTGTTCGACCATCTGCGGTATGCGCTGCAGGTGCATGGCGAAAAGCAATTGTCGCTGGTCGAGCAGTTTGTCACCGAGGAGAAATCGTTCCGCATCACCTCGATGCGCGGGACGCCGGAATACGTGACCCTCAATTCGGGCGAGGCTGCCGACGACATCATCCGCAGCAAGGCGGATTTCGTGATTTCGGAGGCGGACTGGCACGCGACCCTGCGTCAGGCGGCTGCCGAAACGCTGTTGGGGGCGATCAAGACCCTGCCGCCGCAGGTTGCCCTGGTGGTGATCGACCTCGTGGTGGAGAACATGGACCTGCCCAACCGGGAGGAGATCGTCAAACGGATCCGCGCCGTCACCGGACTTTCCGACCCGGACGCCGAGGAGCCGAGCCCGGAGCAGATCGCCGCGGAACAGGCCAAGCAGCGCGCCAGCGCCCTGCAGCAAATGATGCTCGAAGCCGACCTGAAAACGAAGGTGGCAACCGCGGAGAAGACGCAGGCCCAGGCGGAGTATGCGCGGGGACAAACCGCCTGCCTGGTGGCCGAGATCAAGAAGGTGCTGGCCGAGACCGTCAATCAGGGGGTCGACGCCCAGGCGACGGCGATCACCGCCGCCCTCAATATGCTCTCAGGTGGTCCGGCGACGGCGTCGGTCGCCGACCAGATGCTGCGCGAAGCCGGATTTTCGGGCGAGCCCGCAGACTTATGGCGACAACGGGTGGCGCGCGACGCCATGGCGGTCGATGCGCCGCGCCAGACGCCGGGACCGATGCCCGGCCCGCAGCCCGCAGCCCCGGCCTTGCCGGCGCCGCAGCCGGGCGAGGGGGCGTCGTTCGCCGCGATGGCGCCGGAGGGCGGGGACAACCAGCTGGCGCCGCAAGACGCCGGTCCCGCGTAACCAAGTTTGATCCCAGAACCAATCGAGGAGCCCCCAATGGCGAAGACGGAAGCGGGCGACAAGGCCGTGCCCGCAGTGGTGGAGAACGAGGACAAGGAGCTGTTCGGCCATCTGTCCGACGAGGAGCGGGCGCACGCCGACCTGACCGATGACGAGCGTGTCGGCATGTCGGACGAGGATGAGGACGAAACCGGGACGGGCGAATCCGAGGCGGGGGACGATGACGCCGACCCGGAAACAGAGGTCGGTACCGCGGTCGAACAGGCGTCTGGCACCGGCACCCTTGTGGAAACCGCTGAAAACCACCAGGAGGGTTTTGAGGCCGACGAGGCCGACGAAGGGGGCCCGAAGGCCGCCGCCGAGACGGATAAGGGTGACGGCACGGCCAGCGAGAAGGCGGCCGACGACGACCTGGATGATCCGCTGCTCGAAACCCGCATGATCATGCCGGACGAGTGGGCGCTGCCCGAGAACGCGCGCGGGCGTGTCGGCGACCTCGAAGCGGAGATCGCCGACCTCGCGACCAGGTTCGACGACGGCGACCTGACGGCGAGCGAGTATCGCAAAAAGGCGCAGGAACTCGATGACGAGCGCATGGCGCTCAAGATCCAGATCGGCAATGCCGAGCGGGCGTTCGCCCAGGCGATGGGACATTGGGAACATCGCACGGTCAGGCGGTTTTTGCGAGAACACTCCGAATGGAGCCGCAGCAAGACCCGCCTGCAGATGCTCGACGCCGAGGTGCGGCGGCTTCAGACCGACAACGACGATCCGTTCGATCCGCGCATTCTGTTGCGCGCCCACCGCAATCTCATGGCCGAGTTCGGCGCGGTCGCGACCAAGACGCTGCCCGGCGGGAAGGCCGCTGGGACGCCGGTGCCGCCGAAACCCAACCCCAGCCCAAATCCCAACTCCCGCTCCGATCCGGCGCCGAAGGGCGAGCGGCCGCGATTGCCGCCGACGCTGGCGCGGGTTCCGGCCGACGAGATCACCGACACCGATGGCGGCAAATTCGTGCGGCTCGATCGGCTCTCGACCAAGGACCCGATGGCCTACGAGGAGGCGTTTGCCAAGCTGACGCCCGCGGAGCGGGACGAGTATCTGCGGGCGTAACGATGGTGGGGCGATGGCTGGAGTGTTCCGGCCATCCAATATCAGGAGGACCAGAATGCCCTTGGCGTTCAATGTGCGGATTGGCGGCTCGATCGAGATGGAGCACAACGGCTATCTCGGATCGATCACCCTCGAGCGGCGGATTGGCAACACCGTGCGGATGATATTCCGTATGGATCGCTCGGTGATGATCCGTGTCATGAACCACCGCGTCAACGGGGTGACGTTCGGCTTGAAGGCGGATGCGCAAGGCCCCTTGTCGACGCAAGGTGGACTGTCGACGCAAGGTAGATTGTCGACGCCAGATCGATTGTCGACGCAAGATCCCTTGCCAACGCTCACCTCATAAGGCATATGGAATCTCGTTCTCAAGCAGTCCGCGCAAGACGTGCAGATTGTGATCGCAACAGCGCTCACGAGGAGGCATGTCGGTGCGCACGACTATCCCGTTCGGCGATCCACGCGCGGTTCAGAAGTGGTCCACTTCGCTGTTCTTCGAAATGCTCGCCAAGAGCTATTTCGAGCGCAAATTCGTCGGCACCAACCCGAACAACGTCATTCAACGCCTGACCGATCTCGAATCGGGGCCGGGCGACCGCGTCGATTACGACCTGTCGGTCCAGCTTCGCGGCAAGCCGACCTACGGTGACAACCGCGTCGAGGGCAAGGAGGAGAACCTCAAGTTCTTCTCGGACGAGGTCAATATCGACCAGATGCGCCATGCGGTGTCGGCCGGCGGGCGGATGACGCGCAAGCGTACCGCCCACGACCTGCGCAAGACCGGCCGGGACCGGCTGTCCGACTACTGGGCGAAGTTCATGGACGAGATGGTGTTCATCTATCTCTCCGGCGCCCGTGGCATCCACGAGGACTATATCGAATCGACCGATTGGCAGGGGCATGCCGGCAACCGCGTCCAGGCTCCCGACGAGGCCCACGTGGTGTTCGGCGGCGATGGCGCCAGCAAGGCGACGATCGAGGTGACCGACACGTTCGATCGTTCGATCGTGGAGCGTGCCGAGGTCAAGGCCCGCATGATGCGCGCGCTCGACCCGACGCTCGCCAACATGCTTCCGGTCTCGATCGGCGGCGAGAGCCACTACGTCACGGTGATGTCGCCATTCCAGGAGCATGACCTGCGCAATTCCGACACTGGGGGGTGGCTGGAAATCCAGAAAGCCGCCGCGGCGGCCGAGGGGCGCAACAGCAAGCTCTTCAAGGGCGGGCTCGGCATGATCAACAACGTGGTGCTGCACAGTCACGAATCGGTCGTGCGGTTCACCGACTACGGGGCCGGCGGCAACGTCCACGCGGCCCGTGCGCTGTTCATGGGCCGGCAAGCCGGGGTGGTGGCGTACGGCACCAAGGGGGGCCTCCGGTTCAACTGGAAGGAGGACACCAAGGACTACGGCAACGAGCCGTCGGTCGCGGCCGGCACCATCGTGGGCATCAAGAAGACCCGGTTCAACGACAAGGATTTCGGGGTTTTGGCCCTCGATACAGCCGCGAAGGACCCGAACGCCTGACCGGTCGGCGCCGCATCAGCCCCGAGCTTCATTTGCCACCCGCAATGCAGGGATCATCATGCTGCAATCCAACTATGCCGAGGGCAAGGCCATCGCCCCGACGCCCGCGGGAGCCGGTGTCGTGTGCGCGTACCGGGCCGAAATCGCGCTCAAGGCCGCCGATCTCACGCTCGGCCGGATCATCGAGATGGGTCCGCTGCCGGACAGTTGCGATCTGGTCGATGCCATCCTGGACGCCGACCAGCTCGACGCCGACGAGGGGGCGATCACGCTCGATGTCGGGATCATGTCGGGCGAAGCCGGGGGGATCGACGATACGCGAACCTGCGGCAACGAACTGTTCGGCGGCTCGAATGTGGCGCAGGACGGCGGCGTGGTCCGGGCCGGCGCCGCGAGCGCGTTCCGCCTCGCTCGCCGGGCGATCGACCGGGGGATCGGCGTGAAGGTGACGGCTGCGCCGGCCGCGGCGCGGGACGGCACGATCGGTCTGACGATCTTCTATCGGGGGTGACCCGAGACCGTCGCGATGGTTGCACCGGGTTGTCGTCCGCGGCGCCCCAATAGAAGGCCCGACAATGCGCATCGAATCCCTCATCCGCCGCAAGGGCGGCACCTTCATCAGGCTCGACCAGGACATCTACCATTTCGTGGCGACGCCGGACGATCCGCGGCACGTCGCCGAAGTGGCAGACCCGGCGCACATCCAGGCCCTGCTGGCGATCAAGGAAGGCTATCGGATCGCCAAGGGCGCGGAACCGAAGCCTGACGTGTCCGGCCCCGGCGCGGCTTTGCCCAACTCGGCGTCTCACAAGTCGGCGCCCCACAAGCCGGGTCCCCAGATGCCGCGCAAACCCGCCATGCAGCCCGACAAGCAGGCCACGCCGCCGACCACGCCCAAGAGCCCGGCAACCGGGGCGACAGGAGACCTCGGTGAGCGCACCAGCCCCGGCAGTGCCGGCAAGTAAACGGAGCACGCGATGCCGATCACGGCCAGGCAGGTGATGGAACTCGCCGGCATCGCGCTCAACGATGTCGGGGGCAACCGCTGGCCGTTCGCCGAACTGTGCCTCTGGATCAACGAGGGGGTCGGCGCGATCGTGCTCGCCAAGCCGTCGGCATCGTCGCTGACCGTCGTGTTGCGGCTGCAGGCGGGCACCTACCAGACCATCGGGGCGGACTATCTCGCGCTCCTGCGCATGGTGCGCAACATCGACGCGGCAGGACCGCCGCGGGTCGGCGGGCGGTTCATCGCGGTTACGTCGCGGGCCGCACTCGACGCCCAGATGCCGTATTGGCACGATCAGAGCCGAACGCCTTACCGGAAAGAAGTGCGGCAGATCGTGTTCGACGACGCCGCGCCGCTCGATTTCTATGTCTATCCGGGCAACGACGGGACCGGCATGGTCGAGGCCGTTGTCTCGAAACTGCCGCCGGCGATCGTGGCGACCGGCGATCCGGTCGAGATCGCTTCCTTTGGCCAGGACATCGGCCTTCCCGACATCTATCTGACGCCGCTCCTCGATTACATCCTGTACCGGGCGTTCTCGAAGGATTCGCTCGAAGCCAATCCGGGTGCTGCCGCGGCGCGCTATCAGGCGTTCACCGTGGCGCTGGGGGCCAAGGCCCAGGTCGACGCCATCCAGAACCCCAACCGGCAGGGAGCCGCACAGGTCGTGGCGCGGCCGGGAGGCGGTTGATGCGGGATATCGACGATTTCCTGACGCTTGTTCTTCCCAATGCGCCGGCGGCACCCGAGCCCACCATCCTGCGCCACATTCGTGAAGCAGCCGCGACGTTCTGCCGACGCACCCGGCTGTGGCGCGAGGTGGATGTGATCGCGATGAGCGGCAGACCCGAACCGATCTCGGTGCCGCCGGATTCGGTTCTGGTCGAGATCACGGCGTGTTCGCTCGACGGACGACCGTTGGAGCCGATCAGCCTGGTCGAACTGGCTCGGCTGCGGCCGGACTGGCGCCAAGATGGATGCAATCAAGATGGATGCAATCAGCAGGTCGGCAATGGTGGCGCGCGCTGGTACGTCGCGCCGGAGTTCGGCACCATCCAGGTTGTCCCGCGCAACGCCGGGGTGGCGACGGTCGAGTTCGTCGCAATGCCTTCGGTCATGGCGGCGACCCTGCCGGACTTCCTGTTCGACCTTTATGGATCGGTGATCGGCGACGGCGCTTCGGCCGGCGTGCTGCTCACGCCCGACGCCGCCTTTGGCAACCCGGACCTCGGAGCGGTTCTGGCCGCCCGCTTCGAGCAGGCCCTGGGCGGTCTGTGCAACGCCGGCCGGCGCGGCCAGCAGCGTGCGCCGACCCGCACGCGCGGCCGGTATTTGTGAGGTGCCCAAATGCAATATGCGACCGATATCAGAAACGCCAAGCTCGACGCCATCGAGACGATCGTCGGGGAAAGCCCCGTCCTCAAAGTCTTCGACGGCGCCATCCCGGAGAACTGCGCCGCGCCCGATGCCGGCACGGTGCTGGCGACGCTCGCGCTTCCGGTCGACTGGATGGAGGACGCCCAAGGCGGCTCGAAATCCATGGCCGGCGAGTGGCGGGATACGTCGGCGGACGGCACCGGTACGGCACGGTACTTTCGGATCTACGGCGGCGGCGTCTGCAAGATCCAGGGTTCGTGCGGGTTGGATGACGTCGACATGGTTCTGGACAGCGTGCAGTTCACCGCCGGGCAGGGGTTTTCCGTGGTCCAGTTCGTGATCCACGACAACAACGGCTGACCCATGAGCCTCGGGACGATCAACGGCACATGCCTCGCCGGCGCCACGATCAATGGCGTTCCCGAGTCCTGGGCGCGCCTTTCCCGCGACGCCGAGCGGCCCGACGGTCTGGTGTCGATGAGCCGGCTTGCGATCCGGGCGCACGCGGTTCACCGCGAGCGGGACACCGTGAGCGCGGCCGGGGCGCTGGGGATCGGGGCTCGTGCCATCCGGGTCGAGGAAAAAGACGCCGTTGTGGCCCGGGCCGAGCTTGCGGTCCGGGCCGTCCTCGCGGTTGTCGAGCGTTCCGATACGGTCACGGCCGGCGGGGTGTTTCCGATCCTGGCGTGGGCTGTCGGGGCGGAGCGTCCCGACAGCCTGTTTGGGCATGGCGAGCCGCCGTTCGCGCAAAGGGTCACGCGGCTGCGCGTCATCACCGTCCTGCCTGAGCGGCGGATCGTCGCCGTCGCGCCACAGCGCCGGGATCTTGCGGTCGCGCCCGAGCCGCGGCGCATCATCGTCGCCCCGGACTTGCGGGAA
>JAVBUK010000052.1:0-5609 GCA_031555345.1 Xanthobacteraceae bacterium
GGTCGGAGATGCGCACCAGGCGGCGGCGCTCGTGGGCGTCGTGCGGCGGCGTACGCGCCTGGGTCAGGGCGGAATGCAGGAACAGCGCGTGCGGCATCACGGTTGCGCCGATGATGCCGACCGCCAGCAGCAACGCCCCGCCGTCGGCGAGCGTGGGCACGACCAGGTGATAGCCCGCCGCCTTCCAGTCGATCGGTGCGATCAACAGTTCGGCCAGGTAGCACAGCCCGATCACGCCGACGAGCGACCCGACGACGAGTTCGAGCGGCCGGAAGCCGCGACCCTCGACCATCAGGATGGCGTAGGTGACGACGGCGGTGACCGCCATGCCGGCGATCAGCGGCATGCCGAACAACAGCGACAGGCCGATCGCCCCGCCGAGAAACTCGGCCAGGTCGGTCGCCATCGCGGCGACTTCGCCGACGACCCACATCATCAGGACGACCGGGCGGGGGAACCGGTCGCGGCACATTTCCGCGAGGTTGCGGCCGCTGACGATGCCGAGCCGGGCCGACAGGGCCTGGAACAGCATGGCGATCAGGTTGGCGGCGAGCACGATCCACAACAGCTCGTAGCCGTATTTCGCACCCGCCTGGATGTTGGTGGCGAAGTTGCCCGGGTCCATGTAGGCGATCGAGGCGATCACCGCCGGGCCGACAAAGGCCAGATAGCAGCGGGGCCGGTGGGTCTGCCCGCTCAACACCGCCCGGGCGGTGGCCTGCGTCCGGGCGGTGAGCGAGTGGGGGTCCCGCAAGGGGGTGTGCGAGGGGATATGCATGCCGGGGGTCCTTGGCGTCGCGACCAAAATGTAGCACCGGCTACAAAGAAAAACCAGCACTACATACCGTTTCCGGCTGCGCCTGCGGGTCGATGCGGTCACGAATGCGGCATCCGCGATCGGGCCTGTCCTTGCCGGCGGCTGCGGCCCTTGCGTATAAGCGCCGGCACCAGTGTCGGATTCGACGTTCCGACGAAGCGTTCGCCGCAAGCGGGATCGGAAACTCAAATCCACCGCACCAGGGGCTGCCGCGGGGATCCATCATGCGCATTCAGGCGAACGGCATCGGCTTTCATTGTCGGCTGGACGGACCGGACGGCGCGCCGTGGCTGATCTTCTCCAATTCGCTCGCGACCGATCTTTCGATGTGGGACGATCAGGCGATCGCGTTGGCGAAGCGGTTCCGGGTGTTGCGCTACGACCAGCGCGGCCATGGCGCAACCGACGCGCCGGCGGGACGCTATACGTTCGACCTGCTGATCGCCGACGTCCTGGCGCTGATGGATGGGCTCGCAATCGAGCGCGCGCATTTTTGCGGCTTGTCGATGGGGGCCTCGACCGGCATGGGCCTCGCCCAACGCCATCCCGAACGGTTCGGCCGCGTCATTCTGTGCGACAGCAGCTTGCGCTCGACCGCGGCGACCGCGGCGCAATGGGAGGAGCGGATCGCGCTGGCGCAGCAGGGCGGGATGGCGGCGCTGGTCGATGCGACCCTGGCGCGCTGGGTTCCATCCGGGTCGTCGACGGCCGGTTCGCCGACTGTCGCCAGGCTCCGGCGCATGTTCCTCGCCACCCCGGTGAACGGTTTCGTCGGCTGCGCGGCGGCGCTCGCCGATCACGACTTCCGCACCGGGGCCGGCGGCGTCGCGTTGCCGGTGCTGCTGATCTGCGGCGAGCAGGACAGCGCCAGCGTGGCGGCGATGACGGCGGTTCGGCAGGAAATGATCGCCGGCACCCGCTATGTCGAAATTCCCGGCGGCGGGCACATCTCGAACCTCGACGATCCGGTGCGGTTCACCCGGGCGGTGGAGGAATTCCTGGCGTAGGCGTCGTGCGGGCCGTCTTGGGTGCGACATCGACGCCGACCAGGCCGGCGCGGGCGATGGTGGCGGCGATCAGGCCGGAGTCGCGCGCCTCGTCGATGCACTTGTCGACCGCTTCGAGCAGCTTGACGTTGCCCTTCTTCACCGCGATGGCCTGCTCGGCGGCGTAGAAATTGTCGGACAGCAGGCGCAGGCCGATCGTGCGGGAGGCGATCTGGGTCAACCGCTGGCGGTTGGCCGCATAGGCGACGATATCGCCTTGCGCCAGCCACTTCAGGCCGGCCGCGATATCGCCGCCGGGGTTGGGGCGGATCTCCGCGTATTTGAGACGACGGCTGAGATGCAGGGCGCCGGCGTCGCTCGCGGACACGCCGATGCGGGTGCCGGGCTGGTCGATCTCGGCAAACGACCGGATCGGCGAGTTGGTGGTCACCACGAAGGTGTTGTGGGCCAGCGTGTAGCCCTGCGAGAAATCGACCTGGAGGGCGCGGACCGGATCATAGGCCACGAAGCCGATGTCGGCCTGGTCGTTCCTGACCGAATCGATCACGTCGGGGACGTCGGCCAGCGGGCGGATCTCGACCCGGACGCCGAGGCGTTTGGCCAGTTCGCGCGCGAGTTCGGCGCTGGGCCCGCGGATCTCGCCGGTCTTGGCGTCGACGACGGCCTGGACCGGATTGGTCGACGTAAAGGCCACACGCAACGTCCCGGCGGGAACGATGTCGTTCGCGGCGGCGAGGGGCGTCGTCAAGCTCACGGCGGCGACAGCAACACACACGGCGCGCATGAGCCGCTCCCGGGTGGAAAGACGAACGATCATGCGGGGCTGCACAATGGGCGAGGCGCCGATCTGCGGCGGTGGGCCGCATGGACCAACCGGGTGTGGGTTTTTTGCCGGGTTGCCGTGCTGCCGTGCGGGAATGCCGCAGGTGCCGTCGTGTCCGACCGGTGTCCGGCGCAGGACCGGGCGATGCGGTTGCGAGGTGCTCAACCGGCGTCGGGCTCGCTTGCCGGCGCGCGCAGCAGGCTGGAAAACACCACCTCGAGATGGGCCCGCTTGAGCTTGTCGATGTCGAACGAATGCTGGTCGCCGAACAGCAGCTGCCAGCAGGAGGCGTGGACGCACGAGGAAAACAGGACGAGGGGCATGTCGGTGACGGCCGAGCGGCGGAACTCGCCGCTGTCGAGACCGCGGGCGATCACCCGGTCCAGCAGCGCCAATGACCGGACCACCACCTCGGCGTAATAGAACGCCGTCAGCTCCGGGTGTTTGGCGCCTTCCGACATCAACAGCCGGATCAGCTCGCGTTCGCGCCGGTTGCCGAACACGTGCTGGTAGGCGTTGTCCAGCAAGGCTGCCAGCAGGTCGCGGGTGGAGCCCTGGAAGGTCGCGAGGGTCTGTTCGACGTCGGCCATGATCGGCTGGACGCAACTGCGCACGACCGCCTTGAAAAGCTCCATTTTGCTCGGGAAATAGAGATAGAGGGCGCCCTTGGTCAGGCCGACCCGCGCCGCCACGTCGTCGAGCCGGGTGGCTGCGTAGCCGTTGAGGACGAACTCCTCGAAGGCGGCGTCGAGGATCTCGGCCGGTCGCTTCGCCTTGATGCGCCGACGCTGACCACCCGGACGCCGGGTTTGCGTTCCGGAAGGCTTGGCTTCCGTTCCGGAAGGTCTGGCACCCGTTCCGGACGATGTGGCGCCCGGGGATTTGCAACCCTTTCCGGGCGAACTGAGCGGTTCTGTTCGCACGCGCATTCCAGTTTTCATTGACTGACCGGTTAGTCAATGATAACAGGGTGCGCGGATCGAGTCAAACGCTCCGAAAGACCGGGTGGGTGCGCGCAAGTCATGGAACGGAAACGAATTTCCACGCTGGGCCGGGGGTCGCGCCGGGGCGCCGCGCTGGTTCTGCTCGCCGCCGGTTTGGCCGGGTGTAGCGACGCCTCGTCGCGGGAGCCGAGGCAAGGGGCCGAGGCCCGGCCGGCGGTGACCGTCGGGGTGGCCGGGCCGTCGCTGCGTCCCCTGAGCAAGATCGTGCTGGGAACCGGGTCGGTCGCGGCCTGGCAGCACCTGACGGTGGCGTCCGAGATCGCCGGCCTGCGGATCGTCGAGATCGCGGTGGAGGAAGGCGACACGGTCAGGCAGGGGCAGGTCCTGGCGCGCCTCGACGCCTCGATCCTCCAGGCCCAGTTTGCCCAGTTCGAGTCCGCCACCCTCGAGGCGGAGGCGAACCTGGTCAATGCCCGCGCCGAATTCCGTCGTGCCGAGGAACTGCAGGTCGGCCGCAACATCGCCGAGGCGCTCTATCAGCAGCGCCAGACCGCGGCGCGCACCGCCGAGGCCCGGCTCGGCATCATCCGTGCCCAGCGCGACGAGGTGAAGGCCAAGATCGAACAGACGGTGATCCGCGCACCGGCCGATGGCGTGATCGCCAAGCGCACCGGGCTGCTCGGCTCGGTATCAAGCGTCGGGGCGGAGCTGTTCCGCATGATCCGCGACGGCCGCATCGAACTGCAGGCCCAGGTGCCCGAGATGGACATCGGCAAGGTCCAGGTGGGTCAGCGCGCGCGTGTCGTTCACGGCGACACGGTGGTGACCGGGACCATCCGGCTGGTGAGCCCGGTGGTCGACGCGGCGACGCGGCTCGGCATCGCCTATGTGGCGCTGCCGGCCGGCAGCGGGCTCAAGCCCGGCATGTTCGCCAGCGCCGAAATCACCGTCGGGGTGGCCGACGGGTTCGCGTTGCCGCAGGATGCCCTGGTGTTCCGCGACGGCCGTCCCGGTGCGTTCGCGGTCGGTGCCGACAACCGCGTCACCCTGCGATTGCTCGACACCGGCGCGCGCCAGGACGGCTGGGTGGAAGTCAAAGGCGGCCTCGACCGGCGCGCGCGGATCGTGGTCGCCGGCGCCGGGTTCCTCAACGACGGCGATCTGGTCCGGGTTGACGGCGCCTCCGCAAACGTCTCCAGCGTGACCGAATGACCGCGCCGGCCGCTCCGCACGGGCGGGGCAACATTTCCGCCTGGGCGATCCGGCATCCGGTCACCACCATCGTGCTGTTCATCGTGCTGACCGCGGCCGGGCTGGTCGCCTATCCGCAGCTGCGCATCAACAACAACCCCGACATCGACCTGCCGGCAGTCACCGTGACGGTGACCCAGCCCGGCGCCGCGCCGAGCGAGCTCGAGACCCAGGTGACCCGCCGGATCGAGGATGCGGTCGCCGGCCTCGGCGACATCAAGCACATCACCTCGATCGTCGCCGACGGCGTCTCTACCACCATCATCGAGTTCAACATCGGCAAGAACGTCGATCGCGCCGTCAACGACGTGCGCGACAAGGTCACCCAGACGCGCGTCAACCTGCCGGCCGACATCCTCGAACCGGCGATCGCCCGGATCGACATCTCGGGCGGCGCGATCGTCACCTACACGGTGCGGGCGCCGGCGATGACCATCGAGCAGACCAGCTGGTTCATCGACTACACGGTGGCCAAGGCCCTGCTGTCGATCCCGGGGGTGAGCCGGGTCAACCGCGTCGGCGGGGTCGACCGCGAGATCCGCGTCAATCTCGATCCCGGCCGCCTGATGGCGCTCGGGATCACCGCGGTCGACGTGCAGAACCAGATCCGTGCGCTCAACCTCAACAGCCCGGGCGGGCGCGGCCCCCACCGCCCCGGCCCCCAAACGAGACCCCCCCGAGGCCCCCCCCCGGCGGGCGGCCACCCGCCGCCCCCCCAGAGAAAAAAGCCCGGGGGCCCCCCCGCCCCCCGGGGCGAACGAGGCCCC
>JAVBUK010000083.1:0-2875 GCA_031555345.1 Xanthobacteraceae bacterium
ACAGATGCCGCTTGGTGCGAGCGCATCCTGATCGGGGCCGGCGGGTCCGCAGGCGCGGTGACGCGGCTGGAAGCCGACCGCATGCTCGAAATCGACGCGGCGGCGGCCGAACGCGCTGATGGGGGGCGTTTCGACGATCTCCTGGTCAAGGCCGTCGCCCATCACCTGCTGTCCGGTTCGGGGCGGCGACTGCCACCGCGCGACGTCGCCCTCGACCGCTCCACTCCGGTCGCCTCTTGGGCTGACCGCGTTTCGCCTTCCGAGATCGACGAGGAGGTGCTGCGCTGGATCAGAACGCATGTCAAAGCCAAGAAACGACTTGGTGGGCCGCTGATGAGCTTCGCGGCGTTGTTCGCCGGGGCCTCGACGCCGGTGGTGTCGTCGCTGGCGACCGTCTTCGACCTCCTGGCCTGAGAGCTTGTCGTCCACCATCCGTTCTATCGTGATCGGCAGATGGCGGCTGCGCGCATCTGTCACGCGGACTTGCGTCATGCAGACATGGTGATGCCGGCCGATCCGAGCAACGGACCGGCCGGTGTTGGCATCACCAATCCCGCGCCCCGCAATCGGTTCGGGCTTGCGGGGCGCTGGATTGGTGATTGGGGTCAGGCCGTTCTGCGGGGTGATC
Source organism: Xanthobacteraceae bacterium (assembly GCA_031555345.1). GTDB lineage: Bacteria > Pseudomonadota > Alphaproteobacteria > Rhizobiales > Xanthobacteraceae > Astrobacterium. The sequence continues at coordinate 629 of JAVBUK010000083.1, forward strand.
TCCCGGGCGGCGCCCACCGTCACCCGCCGTGACGGCCGGTTCTGCCTTACGGCCAATTGACATTTTGGCGACCGCGCCTCAAGCCATATGGAACCGGCGGCGTGGGGAACTGGCGCATGTTCAATCGCATACTCATTGCCAATCGGGGCGAAATCGCTTGCCGGATCATCAAGACGGCCAAGCGCATGGGCATCGAGACGGTGGCGGTCTTTTCCGATGCCGACAAGGATGCCTTGCACGTCGAACTGGCCGATGCGGCCGTTCACATCGGTCCGCCGACGGCGGCCGAAAGCTATCTGGTGATCGACAAGATCGTTGCGGCGTGTCGCCAGACCGGGGCGGAGGCGGTGCATCCCGGTTACGGCTTCCTGTCCGAACGGGCCGCCTTTCCGGAGGCCCTGGCCGCGGCCGGGATCGTGTTCATCGGTCCGAACCCGGCGGCGATCGCCGCCATGGGCGACAAGATCGAGAGCAAGAAGGCGGCCGCCGCCGCCGGGGTCTCGACCGTTCCGGGCCATCTCGACGTGATCGCCGACGCCGACGAGGCGGTCGCGATCGCCGAAGCGATCGGCTATCCGGTGATGATCAAGGCGTCGGCCGGCGGCGGCGGCAAGGGCATGCGGATCGCCTGGAGTCGCGACGAGGTGATCGAAGGCTTCGCCCGGGCGCGCTCGGAGGCCAAGTCGTCGTTCGGCGACGAACGGCTGTTCATCGAAAAGTTCATCGTCGAGCCGCGCCACATCGAAATCCAGGTGCTGGGCGACAAACACGGCAACGTCATCCATCTCGCCGAACGCGAGTGTTCGATCCAGCGCCGCAACCAGAAGGTCGTGGAAGAGGCGCCCAGCCCGCTGCTCGACGAGCCGACCCGGCGTCTGATGGGCGACCAGGCGGTCGCCCTCGCCAGGGCGGTCGGCTACGACTCCGCCGGCACGGTGGAGTTCGTCGCCGGGCAGGACCGCAGCTTCTATTTCCTGGAGATGAACACCCGGCTGCAGGTCGAGCATCCGGTGACCGAACTCGTCACCGGCATCGACCTGGTCGAGCAGATGATCCGCGTCGCCGCCGGCGAGAAACTCAGGATCAAGCAGAGCGACATCAAGCTCAACGGCTGGGCGGTGGAGACCCGCATCTACGCCGAGGATCCCTATCGCAACTTCCTGCCGTCGATCGGACGGCTGATCACCTACCGGCCGCCGCAGGAAAAGAGTGAGCGCGGCGTCACCGTGCGCAACGACACCGGGGTGTACGAGGGCGGCGAAATCTCGCTGCATTACGATCCGATGATCGCCAAGCTCGTCACCCACGCCTGGGGGCGCGACGAGGCGATCACCGTGCAGGCGCACGCGCTCGACGCCTTCGCGATCCACGGGATCCGTCACAATATCCCGTTCCTGTCGGCGTTGATGCAGCATCCGCGCTGGCGCTCGGGCAGGCTTTCGACCGGGTTCATCGCCCAGGAGTATCCGCAGGGCTTCCAGCCGATTCCGCCGGAAGGCGAGCGCGCGCGTACGATCGCCGCCGTCGCCGGGGCGATCGATCTGGTGCTGGGCGAGCGCAAGCGCCTGATCTCCGGCCAGCTCGCCAGCCGCAAGGTGACGCGCGACCGGTTGCGCTCGGTCTGGCTGGACCGGCTGGAAATCAGGGTGGCCATCGGGCGGGAGAGCGACCAGATCGTCGCCCGGTTCCTCGACCAGGAGGGCGGCGAGGGACCGCCGCGGGCGATGGCCTCGCCCTGGCAGCCCGGCGATCCGGTCTGGGAGGGCATGGTGGAAGGCATACCGGTCGCCGTGCAGGTGCGGCCGATCCCCAACGGGTTCCGCCTCGCCCACCAGGGGGTCGAGGTGAAGGCTTACGTCTACACCTATCACGAGGCCGAGGCGGCCCATCTGATGCCGGCCAGGCCGCTGGTCGATACCGGCAAGAAGGTGCTGTGCCCGATGCCGGGCCTGGTGGTGTCGCTGGCGGTCACCGAGGGGGACGACGTCAAGGTCGGCGAGACCCTCGCGGTGGTCGAGGCGATGAAAATGGAGAACGTCCTGCGGGCGGAGCGCGACGGCCTGGTCAAGAAGGTCCACGTCAAGCAGGGCGACAGCCTGGCGGTCGATGCGGTGATCCTGGAATTCGAGTGACGCCGCGTCCTGGTCTTTCGACCTCCGGTCGTCGCCGGCGCCCGAAGACGCGGTTGCCAAGCGCCGCCGAACGGAGGACGCTGCCGACCGGCGCGAGGCGACGCGAGGGGGCGAC
>JAVBUK010000518.1:0-6489 GCA_031555345.1 Xanthobacteraceae bacterium
GCCCGCGGGGTGGTCGATCTAGGCTTTGCCATCGTGTATCCGAGCCACGAGGGGTTGGTCGCCGTCAGCGCAGCCGGACAAGTCGGCGTCGTGACCAACACCCTGTTCGGGCGAGAGGCCTGGCAGGCGCTCAACCCGGCCATGCTGGCGGCGGGCCAACTCTCCGGCCGCTATGTGGCGTCCTACAATTCGGTCGCGCCGGATGGCGCGCCGCTGCGCGGCACCGTCATCATTCAGTTGGACGGCCAGAACTCGTTTCTGGTCCGCTCGGATATCGTGGCGGAAGCGTTCTTCTACGATATCGCCGAGGGCGGGCTCTACTTCCTGGCGGGCGGAACCATCAGGCGGTTCGACCCGCCGAGCGGCGAGCCGGTCAATCTCTATTGGCGCTCACGGCCCTGGCATCTGACCGGGGCCGACAACCTCGGCGCCATCCTGGTCGACGCCGACGATGCTCTCAGCCTGGACGACATCAGGTCGATCGAGGCGGCGCGCGAGGCCGCGCAAGCATCCAATGCCGGTCTGCTGGCCGTCTCGCTCGGGTCGGAACTCAATGGCACGCCGGTCAACCGGCATCCGTTTGCGGGCGACGGCCTGGTGCGGCTGCCGAGCCGAGCCAAGACCACGACGGTCAATGTCATCGCGGACGGCAATCTGGAGGCGTCGGTACACGGGATTGGTCGGATGCAGCGGCTTCCGGCCGGGTTTCGGGCGCGACGATGGGAGGTCGAGGTGTTCGGGACGGCGCGGATCGAACAGATCGTGATGGGACGTTCGGCGGCCGACCTGAGAGCGGGGGTTGCGACATGAACGCGACGGACAAGGAACGGCTCGAAGTGTTGGCCGGAGCGCGCGGCAAGGCGGCGTTGCCGGGTGCTGCGGTGCGTCGTCGTGATCTTTTGCCGTTGCTTTCGCTGCCGGTGCCGGCCGCCGGCAAGGTACCGGCCGGCTCGACGGTCATGGCCGAGCCGTTCAATGCGCTGGTCGATGACGTTGCGGCGCTACGCCAGGCGATCCTTCAGGTGGTTCGGAGGCTGAACCAATGAGCCGGCGCGTGATCTATGGTGACGATGCCGAAATGTGCCGCTGGGCCGCGGCCACGATCGGGGCCGGCGGCGGGTTTTCCGCCGACGCCCGGGCTATCGGCATGGAGGTGGGCGGCGAGATCGTCGCCGTCACGGTCTGGAATTGTTTCGAGCTCCACAACTGCCTGATGAGCGTGGCGAGCGACGGCTCGCGGCGCTGGATGACGCGGGAATTTCTGTTCCGCTCGTTTGCGTACCCGTTCCTGCAGCTTGGCCTGCCGCGGGTCACCGTCAAGGTCGACGAGGCCAATGCCGCTTCGCTGCGGCTGACGAAACATCTCGGGTTCGTGGAAGAGGGCAGGTTGCGGCGGGCGGCGCCCGGCGGGCGCGACGACATCGTCATGGGGTTGCTCAGCGAAGAATGCCGCTGGATCAGCGTGGCGTTGGCAAGACACGCGGTCCAGCGCGGGGGGTGAGGCGGCCTTTCGCCGGTTTTCGGGTGGCGCATGATCCCGTACACCGGTGCCTGCTGTTCGGGATCATGCGGTTGCGACGAGGAGAACACGATGGGAAGCGGCGGCGGCGGTAGCGCACCTGCACCGGATCCTCAGATCGGGCATGCGGCGCTCAAGAATGCCCAGACCGGTGAAGAGTGGCTGAAATTCGCCCGTGATGCCTATGCGACCCAGGTCGCGCGGCAAGGCCCGATCGACGAGCTGGCGAACAAGGTCACCGAACAGCAACTCGCGATCGCGAAAGACCAGCAGCAATGGGCGACCGAGACGCGGGATCGTTACCGCAATGTCTTCCTGCCGCTGCAGGACAAGTTCATCGAGACCGCGGAGAACTGGGATACTCCCGAGAAGCAGGCGGCGGCCGCGGCGTCCGCCAAGGCCGATGTGGTCGGCAATGCCGCCAATATGCGCGGCCAGAACCAGCGCTCGATGGCGGCGATGGGGCTCAACCCGGCGTCCGGGCGATGGACCGGCGTCGACCGGGCGAGCGACCTCGGCACGGCGGTGTCCGCGGCCGGCGCCCAGACCGGTGCGCGCAATCTGGTGACGCAACAGGGGCTGGCGCTGCGTGGCAACGCCGTCAATCTCGGCAATGGCCTGCCGGTCGTTTCTTCGACGGCGACCGGGCTCGGGCTCAACGCCGGCACGGGAGCCGCCAATATCACCAATGCGGCCAATCAGCAGGCGTTGTCGGCCTACCCGATCATGAACGCCGGGTTCCAGGGCCAGATGCAAGGTTACGCCAACCAGGCCAATGTTCTCCAGAACCAATACAACTCGCAACTGCAGGCGTGGCAGGCGCAACAGGCGGCCAGTTCCTCGAACGCGGCCGGGATTTTCTCCGGCATCGGCAGCCTCATGGGGCTCTTCATGTCTTCGAAGAAACTCAAGACCGGCCGCAAGCCGGCGACGGGCAATCTGGCGAAAGTCAAAAAGCTTCCGGTCGAGACCTATCGGTACAAGAAGGGCGTGGCCGACGGCGGGGTGGTCAAGCATACCGGGCCGATGGCGGAGGATTTTCGCGCCGTGACCGGCAAGGGAGACGGCCGCACCATCATGATGCAGGACGCGATCGGCCTTACCTTGGGCGCCGTACAGGAGCTTGCCGGCAAGGTCGGCCGGATCGAGAAGGCGGTCGGGCTCGGCAAGCGGGTGGCGGCGAACGGGACGAGAAGGGCTGCGTGACATGGCTTGGGGCGCGGGGATCGGCGCATTCACCAGCGGGTTTGCCAACGGCTATTCGATCGGGCAGCGGATTCGCGACGATCGTCGCAATGACGAGCTGCATCGGAAGAAGTTGCGCGAATACGACCAGCGTCTGGGTGAAGGCGAGATACGGCTGAACCAACTGCGCCAGCAGGAGGGTGCGCGCAACGAGATGATCGGGATCGGCCAAAAGGCCAGGGCCGGGTTCGACGCCGCGGTCGCCGCCGGAAACGCCGATCCACAAAACCCCGGCGACTGGTATGCCAAAAACCTCGCGCCCGGTTACACGAAGTTCTACCTCGAAAACGGGATGCTCGACGAAGCCCAGAAGTGGGACAAATGGATCACCGACACCAGGACCCGGCAGACCGTCAACAATATGGGGTTGATGATCGGCCAGCTCGAGCAGGGCGTGAAGACCGGCGATTTCGGCGCGTTGAAGTCGACATTCGGCAAGACCTACAACGGGCTTCCCCCGGCGGTGACCGGCGGCGCCAGGTTCGAGAACCTGGAGATCAAGAAGGATGAGAGCGGCGCCGTCTCCGGGGTCACCGCGATCTTCAAGAACCCCGAGGGCAAGGCCGTGACCCAGTCGTGGACCGATCTGAGCAGCTTTGCCAATACGCTGACCGGATTGCTCGACCCGCACACGCTGTTCACCAATATCCAGTCGGCCGAGAAGGCGCGAGGCGAGGTGAAGGCCAACAAGGCGAAGAGGCTCGCGGAGGCGGACGTCGACCTCTACAAGGAAAAGCAGAAGATCGAGCTCGGCATCACCGGTTATCAGAGCCCGGCCCAGGAATACAAAGAGGCCGTCGAAGCAACCAAGCACCTCGACGGCACGCTCGGCACCCAGGCCGAGATCGACGACTATATTCGGCGCAAGCGCCAGACCATCGCACGTCTTGCCCCCGGCATCGGCGCTTCGCAACCGCCAGCTCCCCCGGCTCCCACGGTCAAGATCAATCCACGCACCGCCATGCCGGTGCAGACCTCGCCTGCGGATCGCCCGCCGCAACTCGCCGCGCCATCGCCCCCGGGCATTGCGGCTGGCGGGCAACGTCGGGCGCCGGACGGCAGCGGTCCCCAGGCTGGTGTGCCTCAGGGGCAATCCGCCGCTCCGGCTGGTTACGGGAACCCGCAAGCTCCGGGCATCGGCATGCCCAATGATGCGCAGGGGGCTTCGGCGTCGCCTGTGGTTGCGCCGCCGAGCACACCAGGTCCCGCGGCAGCGGCGGCCGAGGGAGTGATCCGGCCCGGCAACATCGATCCGGCGCGCCTGCCACGGGCTCGTGACGCGGCCGGAACCGTTACGTTGCCGCGCATGGTCAAGCTCAGGGTCAAGGTCAGTGGGCTACGCGGCGGCATCATCCTGATCCCCGCCGTGGTCGGCAACCGTGTGGTGTCGGACGAGGAGGCCATTCGGGCCTATTCGGTCGGCGGCAGCCACCTCGGCATCTTCCGCGACGAAGCCAGCGCCGATCGTCATATCGCGGCGCTGCAACAGCAGGGGCAGAATGCGGTTCAGGGTGGCCCGTTGCGGTGATTGATCCGCGGTGAAATCCATCGCCGCGCCGTCATCGGGCGGTTGCCTTACGGAGGCTCATCATGGCATTCGGATTGGGGTTCGGCAGCTTTCTCGGCGGCTTCGCGAACACGTACCGGCCTGGTCAGCCCGGGTTGCTGTCGGGCGTCGGGCTGAAGCCTTTGTCCGAGACCATCCGGCTCGTGCCGGTGAATTCGTCGTCGCAAGGTGTGACGGTATCGACGCCTGCGTCGGCTGCGCCGGCCGCGGCGTCGCCGACATCTGCTGATACGGCGCGGCCCGCCACGGCGCCTACTGCCACCGCTTCCGGTTCGATGGCGCCGGCCGCGCCGCAATCGCTGCCCCAGACCGAGGCCCGGACGCTCGCAAGGGTACCGGGCATCGGTTCTCCAAAGGGCCGTCCTTCCGTCGCGGAGCGCAACAACAATCCCGGCAACATCTGGATCAGCCCGATCGCGCGCAAGTACGGCGCGACGACGTTCGAAAATGTGTCGCCGCGAGATCAGACCGCGACATTCTCCACCAAGGAGGATGGCGCTGCGGCGATGTTCGCGCTATTCGGCACCAAGGGTTATCTCGGCAAGACCGTCGAGCAGGCGATCTATCGCTGGTCCAACGGGACCAATCCGGCCTATCCGAATTTCGTGGAAAAGCACTCCGGCATTCCGAAATCGACGGTGATCACGCGGGATTTCCTGGCGAGCCCGGAAATGATCCGCCTCACCAAGGCCATGGCGCGTTACGAGAGTGGGTATCAGCGAGGCGAATATCCGCTTTCCGACCCGCAGTGGCGCGCGGCGCAGCTTCGGGTCTTCGGCGCGCCGTCGGGTGCGACCGCCGCCAGCGTTGGCCCGGCTGCCGGCGTTGCGAGTGCCGGAACACCGCAATCTGCCGGGGGCGCGGCTGCGCCGCGGACTTCTGCGCCACTGGCGCCAGAGAGCCTTGTGTCGTCACCGCCCGACAGAAATTCCATCGGTGACCGGCGCGCGCCCGGTGTCGTCTACGGCGGGTATCCGCTCACGGCAGCGCAGCCGGGTATCGGCGCCCAGGCGGTCATTCAAGCGCCGCCCATGATTGCTGCGAAGGCGCCGGACATCGATGGTGACGAAATCCGCGCGGACAACAAACCGCTTCCGATGCAGTACGCAGGTTGAGGTCTTCTTTCCAGTCCGGCGCAAGCTGGCTCCGGCGTAAGCCGGCCCCGGCGTAAGCCGGCCTATAGTCTGTCACCTTCCGCGCAAGACGTGCGGCCCACAACGGGATGCACGTCATGGCGCCACCTTTCGGGCTCAACCCTCTCGACACCGAAATCGCTGCATCAGGGGGCTTTGCACCAGGTGGATTTGCACCAGGGCTTGGGCCCAGTCTTGTCCGCCCCACACAGCCGATCGCTCAGGCCGGGGCGCCGACACCACCGCCGTCGATCGACCTCACGCAGGGGCATGCCGTCCGCCGTCCGCCGGCCGCCGACCCCATCGCCGACCCCATTATGGGCTTTCCGCTCGACCAGGACGGTAATGTCCTGGTGCCGGCGGATCGTGTCGAGGAATATCAGGCGAAGTGGCGGGAGAAGAACCAGTCTGCCGGGGTCGCCGGTGACGTAACCCGGCTTCTCAAGATCGGCGCCAACAATCTCGCGCTCGATACGCGCTATCTGGTCGGAGCCATTCCGGTCATCGGCGAGCCGATCGTCAAAGCGGTTGATGCCGCCGACAAATGGCTGCATGGAAAATCGAGCAAGGAGTACCTGGAAGGTCTGATCGAGTACGAGCAGGCCTCGCTCACCCCGCAGATGCGGCAGGCGCGAGCCGAGGATTGGTGGGACGAAAAGAACAGTCGGCTTGGTCCGGCGTGGTCGGATCCGCGCAGCTACATGGCGGCCCTGACCGAATCCGTTCCCGGCACGGCCGCCACCATGGTGCCGGCGATGGCGCTGGCGCGCGCCGCCTACGGTGCCAAACTCGCGGCGGGAGCCACCAAGGAGGTTGCCGCGAAGGTGGCGGCCCGCACCGCGATGTTTTCCGGGGCGGTGCTGGAGGGCGCTCAGGGGGGTGCGCAGTCTGCGCGTTCGGTTTCGGATGACATCGTCAGAATGACGCCGGCGCAGCTTGCCGGGTCGCAGGCGATGCGCCAGCTGATGGCGCAGGGGTTGTCTTTCGAGGACGCGCGGGCGGCGCTCGCCAAAGACGCCGCGACG
>JAVBUK010000284.1:0-3962 GCA_031555345.1 Xanthobacteraceae bacterium
GCTAGATAACCGGCGCGCGGGCTGGCGATCACCCCGCGAACCCGTACCGCGGGGTGGAGCAGCCCGGTAGCTCGTCAGGCTCATAACCTGAAGGTCGTAGGTTCAAATCCTACCCCCGCAACCAACTTCTCGAAATGACCGAGCTGTAAGGGTCGCCCGAGGCGGCCCTTGGTCACTTGGTCACTTGGTCGGCGGGGCGGGTGGAAGGATTTCGGTCGGACCCGCGGGAGTCCGACGACCCCAAGCGGCCGCCGCACCGGGGCGACCGTCGGGGCAAAGCGGCCGCCCCCCTTCAATCCCTGCGAACCCGATAGACGGTGAACACCTCGCCCGCACGGGCGGGGAGCTTTTCCAGCCAGTCGGGCAGCTCGCCGGCCGTCATGCGCGACCACAGGTTGGAACCGCTCCCGGGCAACCGAAGCGGCGATGGGGGGCTGCGCCCGCACAACACCAGGTAGTCGATTGTATGGTCGGCGACGATCCGGCGGGCTTCGTCAGGCGGCGACGCGAACACCCGATAGGCCGCCAGTATGCCCGGAGAAAGGCGATGGTAGGGGCCGGAAACGGTCGTATGGGGCGTCAGCGCCAGGATGAAGGGTCCGGACCGGATGTCGGCGGCGACGACGCCCTTGGGCAGCGTTGCCAACTGTTGGTAGCTGCTCGAATCGTAGCATTTGGACTCCCGGAGATCGCGGACCTCGGCCAGTCCGGCGTCGTTGGTCGGAGCGGCCAGGATGGCGACAAAGGACAAGGTCAGGGGTGCTAACAGGACGGCGACGCCGACGCGCGCGAGCATGCCCAGCTGCAGACGGATGCTCAGGCGGACCGCGCCGGCGGCGACCAGCGGCATCCCGATCCAGACGGCGTAATTGAAGGTTTTGGCGGCGGCGAACATCGTCGCCAGGGCCATGGTGGCCGCCGCGGCGGTCACCAGAAACCCGGCATCACGGCGCATGTCGGTGAGGCCCGCCAGCACCGCGGACACGATCAGGACCACCGCCGGATAGGCCAGAAGGGGGATGCCGATCGCCGGTTTTTCGCGCAGCAGGCGCGCCAGCGGCTGCATCTCGCCGTTGTGAGCCTCCCAGATCTGACGTACGGTCGGGTCCGTCATCACAAAAGGGCCGCCGAGACAGTGTGGGTCGGCGGCGATGAAAACGGCAGCCGCGACCACGACGACGCCGGCGATCGCCGCGCAGCGAATCAGCGCGCGCTCGCTGGTGACGAAACCGCCGGACAAGGCCAGCAACACCCCGGCGGCGACGCCCGGTGCCGTCCAGTTGACCGCGATGGCATCGCAGGCGGTCACGCCCCAGTGGTCAGGACCGACACTGACCAGGAAGCCGACCAGCGTCGATGCCGACAATGCCAGACCGTAGTCCCGCAAGTTGGTCGCGGCCGCGCGATTGTCGCAATAGCGCAGGGCCAGTGCGGCCCCGGCGACGACCGAGAACGGAAAACCTTCCAGGCCGATCGCCAGCGCCAGTCCGGTCAGCGCGCCGGCTGCGGCCGCGGCTCCGCGGTGGCGATCCGACCAGGCCGCCGCGGCCAGCGTCGCCACCGCCAGCGCGATCTGCACATTGTGATGGTCGATCCGGCCGGGGCTGAACTGTTGAAACGCCGGCAACGCCAGCGCCGCCATCAGTAACAGCGTAGTGGCGGCGGTGCGCCCAGCCAACCGCCATGCAATGGCGGCGGCGGCGGCGATGGTCGGCAACAGCCACAACAGCGGCCAGACGACCCGCATCAGCAGCTCGGCGTGCGGCGTGTCGGCGAACGCCCGGAACACGACAAAGAGGCCGGACAGTCCGGCGTCGATGAGGCGCGACCAATGCGAATGATAGCCCAGCGGCCATCCCATTCGCGGCTCGTACAGGTCGAACCACCCGCGGCCGGCCAGAAAGGTACGAACTTGTTCGAGGCGCAAGGCATCGTCGGCGTCGCCCAGCGTGCGCAACACCGTGTTCCATTCCGTCGCCAGAAGTTGCGCGACGATGGCCAGCCAGCAAATTACCAGGAAGACGCCGAATCCCGGTTGGAGCAAACGACGATCGGACATGATCCCCATCCGGATGGCACCGGAAGGCGATCAATACATCCCGGCGTTACACTTCCCTTAACGGCGGTCCCGGGACGCGCGGACCGCCGCCATGCGTTCGGGGGACGCCCGCCGAAGCGCACCCCGCCGCCGTTCCGGCGTATCGCCGTTCCGGTCAGGTCACCGTGATGACCCGAGGTTTGGCGTCTTCGGCTTTTGGCAGCGTCAGCGACAGCACGCCGTCCTTGAGTTCGGCCGCGATCCGAGCCTGGTCGATCTCGCCTGAGAGCTGAAAGCGGCGTGCGTAATGGCCGATGTTGTATTCGGTGTACAGTGGTTGCAGTCCTTGGTAGGTGGACAGGTCAAGCCGTCCTTCGACGTGCAGGGTGCCGTCCTCGACCCGGACCTGCACCTTGTCCCGGGCCACGCCCGGCATTTCGAGAACGACGTGCAGGGCGTCCGGCGTTTCGTAGATGTCAGTAACCGGCACGAAGATTCGGGCGGGGATGGTCGCTTCGTCCTTGTGCTCCAGCTCGCGCTTCTTCTGAACCGGCAATTCCTGTCTGACGTTCATGGTCGTGTCCTCGTGCGCGCCTGATCATGGGGCGGGTCAACCAATCGGGATGGTGCGAGGCTTGTCGCGCTCGGCCCGCGGCAGGAACAGCGTCAGGATGCCGTCGCGATAATCTGCCTTGATGCGGTCCGGGTCGAGCCCGATCGGCAGCGACAGCGTGCGGTCGAACTCGCCCGACAGGCGTTCGCGTCGATGCACGCTGCCCTCGAGATAGCGGATCGACTTCCGGCCGAAGATCCGGATGGTGTTCTCCTTGGCCTGGATCTGCAGGTCGTCCTTTGCGAGCCCGGCCAACTCGATAATCGCCAGGATGTCGTCGCCCTGGCGAAAGACGTTGATCGGCGGGAAGGCGCCTTGGCTGGCCGTCTGATTTCGCAGCCAGTCGCTGGTGGTACGGGCCTCGAGGGCCCGCTGCAACTCCAACAATGTATCGAAGGGATCGGTGGCGTTCATGTCTTCACCCCCTGTTCGCTCGGGGCGACGGTGGAAACGGGCCACGATCGTCACCCCGTTCACCCTGTCAACTTAGGTGGGGGTCTCGACCGCTTCAAGATGCGGGGTGGCGAGTGCTGCCTTGATGCGCAGCGCCGGGAGGCGTGCGTTTGGCGGGGATCCGGCGCGCCGAACGCATGGAAAAACCGGCAGCACTCCGCAGGGCGCGGCCGCTTGCACGGCAGAATGCCGCCCGGCCGACAACCGGGTCACCTGCGGCCGGTCCTCGGACGGCGCCAAGTCTTCGCCCAAGTCGCCAAGTCACCCAAGTCACCCAAGTCGCCGCAGGCGCCGAGCAGGCCCGACGCCTTTTTCCGCCGCGCCGATCTCGTGGTGTTTTCGCAAGGGGCGAGTTCGAAGGGGCGCCCGTCGTGCCGCTCCCGGCCGATGACAACCCGTCAGGACGACGCCTTGCTTTTCCTCGGCACCGACAACGACCATTCGGCGACGGGGTTCAGGCGGGCCGCCCCGACAAGGACCGGCATCGACACGATCCTGATCGACACGGTCTCGCTGGTCGACCGTGTCACGGTGTCGTTATCCGCAGCGAAATGACGGCGTTGCGTCGCGCTGTCATCCGTGACACACTACTACGGTAGGGGTGTCGTGGGGCGGCTGTTGCCGGCTCCTGTCGGGCTTCCCTGCCAAAAAAGTTTCGCTACTCGAATCCGGCAACTCCAAGCGACCGGATCGGGACATAACAGACAGGGAGGAATACGCGGTGCAACGATCGCTGATTGCGCTGTCCGTCTGCCTGGGGACTCTGGTCGGATCAGGCACTGCCAGGGCCGCGTGGGAGCCCGCCCGGCCGGTCGAGTTCATCGTCCCTGCCGGCACCGGCGGCGGCGCCGACCAGAT
>JAVBUK010000285.1:0-2857 GCA_031555345.1 Xanthobacteraceae bacterium
GGTCGCCACCCGGTTGGCGCAACGCAAGGCGCTCAACGAGCGCATGAGCGAACTGGTCAAGAACCGCGACAAGTACGTGTTCGAACAGCGCGCCAAGGCGCCGGCCCGCACCGCCGATTCGTTCGACCGCGCCGTCGAGGAGACCCTGAAGGCGCAGATCAAGCGCTGAGGCCCGGCGCTGCACCCCGGCGGGGCCGCTTGGCGTCGGCGCACGGCCGCGCCCCCCGCCGGCCGATCACCCGGCACGCGTCGTCTGTCGCGCGCCGGCACTCCCGGTGGCCCCCGGGTTTCGCCGGCGGCTCAACCCGGACCACGGCCTGCGCTCACCCCTTCAGCACCCGCCCCGCCACCGCGTCGAGTTTTTTCAGCAGCGCGGGATCGCGGGCCTCCGGCGCGGTGATCAGCGCGGTGTCGAGCGCGCGGTCGGAGCCGATCGGGCACGGCTCGTGCTGGCGCGGAAAATCATGGGCGAGCTGCGCCATCAGGCGCCGGGCCCGGGCGATGTTGGCGTTGAGGACCTTGACGATGTCCTGCACGGTGACGGCGTCGTGGTCGGGGTGCCAGCAGTCGAAATCGGTCACCATCGCGACGCTGGCGTAGCAGATCTCCGCCTCGCGGGCGAGCTTGGCCTCCGGCATGTTGGTCATGCCGATCACCGCATAGCCGAGGTTCTTGTAGGTCAGGCTCTCGGCCAGGCTGGAGAACTGCGGCCCCTCGATGCACACATAGGTGCCGTCGCGCACCACGGCGACGTCGGCCGCCCGCGCCGCCTCGGCGATGTGGATGCGCAGCCGCGGCGACACCGGATGGGCCATCGACACGTGGGCGACGCAGCCGGTGCCGAAGAACGAGCTTTCGCGCTTGCGGGTCAGGTCGACGAACTGGTCGACCAGCACGAAGGTGCCGGGCGGCAGTTCCTCCTTGAACGACCCGCAGGCGGACAGCGAGACCAGGTCGGTCACCCCCATGCGCTTGAGGGCGTCGATGTTGGCCCGGTAGTTGATGTCGGACGGCGACAACCGATGGCCCTTGTCGTGGCGCGACAGGAACACGATCGGCAGCCCGGCGATTTCGCCGATCCGCAGCGGCCCCGACGGCGCCCCCCACGGCGTGTCGACCGACTTTTCGCTGACGTTTTCCAGGCCAGGAAGATCGTAGAAGCCGGAGCCGCCGATGATGCCGAGGACCGATCGGGTCATGGTCGCGTTCCCTTGGTTCGCCGATACGCAAAGGGCCCCTTCGGGACCCGGCGTCAATAAGCGGCTTGCGGAGCATTCAGCCGACATTCGGACGCGGTCACGCTAGGTAGTTCCTGACATTGCCGCGCTCCAGCCAGGGTTCACCCAAATGGATGCTCCTGGCGTTCCGATCACCGTCCGCCGCGGCCGGTGTGGCGGTGATATCGGTAACGATCAGAAACTCAAAACCTTTTCTTCCTCCGTCATCCCGCCGGCAGCCACTCCTTGGTTTGTAGCGTATCGAATGCGATACTGATTTGCCGCCGCGAGAAGCGCCGCTTGCGCTCGTTCCAGGCATATACCTTCTTCGCGGCATCGGTTGCGGATATCGCATGCTCCTGCGTTGCCACCCAATGCACGGTCGCCAGCAATTCCAGCCCGAACGGCGTCTCGAATCCGTTCACCAGCCCTCCGACACGGTCCAAACGTTCTGTGGTGTCAGGCTTGTCACGCAAAAATGCCTCGGCGTCCTGCACCGCGCCCGGAACAAGCTCGATCTGTTTGTCCGGCGCATCGCCACCGTCGGCATAGCCTGAAACCAGATGCCCTTCGACGGCGCGCAGCACATGGCGTAGGTTCTCTGCATAGGGGCCATAAGGAGCCTTGGCGAACCGCAGCCGTAACGGCTCGCCGGCTATTTGCATGAAATACATGAGCTTGTGCAGTTCGAGCAGGGTCACGAACGGGTCCATCAGCCCACCCAGATAACGATTGATAAGCACCACCAATGCCGCCCGGCCCGGCGTGATCGTCGGCACGTCCCGCGACCTGGTTTTAATCGGCGCACTGTTGGGCTCGAAGACGGTCACCTCCACGCCTTCGACTGACCGCAACGCGGCTTCGATGCGCGATCGCACGTCGGCCCAGTTCAAGCCGCCCAACCCGGCGCCCAGCGGTGGAATCGCAATCGAACTAATCCGGCGTACGCGGATTTCATCAACCAGGGCTCTCAGACCCGCTTCTATGTCCTCCATCCGGCTCTTGCCGCGCCAGTGCCGCTTAGTCGGGAAGTTGATAACGTACTTCGGTTTGAGCTGCCCAGTCTCGAACACGAACATTCGGCCCGGCTGAAGATCTTTGCGCGCGCAAGCATTTGTGTAAGCTTTGAAGTTGTCCGGAAATTCATTTTTGAACTGTAGGGCCAGACCGCGGCCCATGATGCCGATGCAATTGACTGTGTTAACGAGCGCTTCCGCGTCCGCCCTCAGGATATCCCCGGTCCTGAACTCAATCATCGCCATAACTCTAATAATACCACTCTGGCTTGACTTTAACAGGCGGCCGATGCGTTGCGGATCCAAAAGCGGCTACGACCCGCGCACCAACCTTTTCGGAATGAACGCCGATGCCGCGAATCAGCCGCCACGGGAAATCATTGTGCATCAAAAACTCCGCCATCTTGTAATCCCGGCATGAGACCCAATGGCGCGCCCTGATCGCACTCCAGTCTAACTGATCCAACATATTGAAATCATTAAAAAAATCATCGGCCCGATTGGCCGCATTGACGTCGGTGAATGCCCATTTCCGCTTGACCGCCTGCGCCCAATCAATCGATTCGCGCATGTCAGCGAACAAATGGATCACCGAGCCCTGTCCACCCTGAAACACCACATTCC
>JAVBUK010000318.1:0-4944 GCA_031555345.1 Xanthobacteraceae bacterium
GGAAGGGGAAATCGACGCGATTTTCGAAAGCGAGTTTCAGAAGTGCGCCTCCGACCACGACCGCACCGACGACCTGATCGTGCTGTGCCTCGCGACACTTCGTGTCGACCGACTGGTCCATGTTCGCCGCACGCTCGTCGGTGTGGAGCCGTCGTCGCCTTCTGCCGTGCGCCCGGTCGAGGGTCCCAAGCCGCTGCAGTCGCGGGTCGACGAACCGGAACGCGGATCCCGCGCGCACCAGCAGGCTTACGTGATGCGAAATTGATCTGGTCCGCGGGACCGTGGAACTCGCCGAGCCCGTGCGGCGTGTGAGCAACGGCGCCGATTGCCGGTCACCACATCATCGTGCGAATGGCGTTCGAACGCCCGATCAACGTGGTGGGCGGGACGGCGCGGCTCAGTGGTATCCCGATCTTAGCCCGACGTCCGCGGTAGTCGGCCATTGGCCGAAACGACGGGCGATCGACGTCGCTGCGGCGTCCGGCGTCTCGGCGGCGGAGACGGTCGTCGGCGTGATGCGGCGCAGCGACAGCGGGCGCGGCAGGTCGGGCGTGGCGCCGGAATGCCGGAACGCCTCGGGATTGGGAGCGGGCAGTTCCTCGCGCGACACCAGCTCGAGTACCGACGGGCTGCGGACCGGGCGCGGCCATGAGACTTGGGTCTTGCCACGGGCTGTCGCGGCACGGCCGGCGATCGGCGCCGCGAATTCGAACTCGCGGCCGAACCCGAACACGTGTTGCCCGGGTGCCAGCAACCGCGGCGTTGCGGCGCCCTCGGGCAAGGCGGCGACCGCGGCCGGCCAGGCGTCGGCGACGACCGGATCCTTGCGGGGCTTCAGCAGCCATTGGGAGGGCAGTGTCGCGGTCTTCGGGTGTTCGGCGCTCGCCGGCACCACGTGAACGACGCGATAGCCCTTCGCCTTCAATTCACCGAGCAGCATCGGCACGGCCTGGGCGGTGGCGGCATGGATGTCATGCAGGAGCAGCACGCCCTTGCCCTTGGCCTCCAGCCGCGACATGGCGCGTTTGACGATCTCGGCCGCACCGATGCGCTTCCAGTCGTCGGCGGGGAAGTCGGCGCTCCAGGTCATGATCGCGCGGTCGGCGAGATATTGCTCGACCGGGGCGGCGCGCAGCAGCCCGGGGATGCGGAAGAACGGCGCCACCTGGTCGGGCGAGGCGAGCGCGGCACTCACCTTCGCGATGCCGCCGTCGACCTGCTTCTGGATCTTGTCGATCGGCATGCGGTGGAACGTGAGCGGATGGTCCAGGCTGTGCGTGCCGATCGTATGTCCCGCGTCGTGAATTCGCCGCACCGACTCGGGATAAGCCTGCGCCATCCGGCCGACCAGGAAATAGGTCGCCTTCACGCATTCGGAGGCGAGCGTCTCGAGGATGCGATTGGTGTTCGGCGGCAGCGGCCCGTCGTCGAACGTGATCACCACTTCGCCCCGTTCGAGCGGCAGCGTCTCGCGATACTGCATGGAGCCGATACGCGCATGCTCGGTGGGGTCGACCGCGATGACGCGGCTCACCCCCAAGGCGCCGGGATTTCCGGGACATTCGCCGGCGACCGCGGCTGTACTCAGGCAGGCGAACAACAGCAGCCAGGAGGGGCCGATACGCATTAGCAGTACCTTCCTTCTGCCGCGACCCGCAGCAGAGCAATCCGAGAGCCAAACCGTAGCCGCAAGCGTTTAACCGAGCGTTAAGCTTGCAGATCGTCGCGGTCGCACCGCGACGGAGCGATTCCGGAAGATTTCATTCGGCCGCGCCAACCCCCGCGGCATCGGCCGAGCGCAGTCGTGGTGCATGTGATCAGGGCCCCGGTGCGGTGAAACCCGTTGCGCCGCCGGCGCGTCGGCGATTTGCCGGCGGTCACGGTGCCGCAACGGCACCGGTCGCCGCGACGACGTGAACGACCCGGTAGCCGCGCGCCTTGAGGGCGCGCAGGAACCCCGGCAGCATCGCGGCAGTCTGCTTCTTGGTGTCGTGAAACAGAATGATGCCGCCCTGGCTGGCCTCGAGGCGCGCCAGCGCGAGTGCGAGTTCGTCTTCCGGGCGCATCACGATCCAGTCGCTGACCCAGAAATCCGCACCGAACACCGTGATGCCGCGGGCTGCGAGACGGTCGAGCAATGCCGGGGAGGCGGCGAATCCCGGAAAGCGGAAGAACGGCGTTCGTGGCGACGGCTGAACACGGCCGTACAGCGCGGTCTCGACCGCCGCGATGCCGCGATCGATCTCCGCTTCGGCGGCAGCCGGCCGCATGCGATCGAGCAGCGGGTGAGAGAAGGTGTGATGCGCGACGGTGTGGCCCTCCGCCAGTTCGCGACGGACGAGATCGGGATGCGCCGCCGCATTGCGGCCGATGAGAAAGAAGCTGGCGCGCACGCATTCGCGCCTGAGGGCTTCGAGCACCTGCGACGTGGTTCCCGGCCAGGGCCCGTCGTCGAACGTCAGGACCACCTCCTTGGCGGCCAGCGGCAGCGTCTGTGGAAAGTGCTTCAGGCCGACGCGCCGGATCGTGGCATCGACGGTCAGAACGCGGGCGGTGCCCAAAGCGTTGGGATTGCCGGGACAGGGCGTCGCAGAAGAGGCCACCGCGAGCGTCGGTGTGCCCGCAAGGAGCAGCCAAGTCGCCGCCAACGGTAAATGGAAGCCTCTTTTCATCATGCCACTCCGGCCCGAAGATGCGGGCCGTCGTGGTCCCGACCAGCCCCGGAAAACCACGATCCCCCAAATTTTTCAACGGATTACGGGTCCTTCACCAAAGATCGGAGGTGGCCCAGTCGCCCCGAGCATAGAGATCAAAATTTTCTTATGACAGGAGGAGAGGTGCCGATATCCATACTTTCGTCTTTTCAAGAAATATTTTTGTACAAACCATGGCGAAACGGCGGATCGACTGAAAAACCGTTCTCGCGTCTACGTTTTTGCCCCGTCGACCCGTCATGATGACAGCCTCTTAACGATCGGACGTTATGCTGGCGCCGATCGGTCGAGGGGTGATCCCGGAATTTGGATGAGTGCTAAATGACGCTCGCGAGGAGCAGAAGCGCCAATCCCCGGGATTTCGATTGGCAGGCGTTGCTGCCGTTCGTGCTCGCGGTGCTGGCCGTTTTCGTGCTGTGCGCGATGGTCAGTCACATATTCGCGCGGCAAGCCGATTCTCATGCGCAGCTGCGGCAGCGGGCGGCTCTCAACGGTGTGATCGACGAATTCCGCACGGCCTTTTCCGCGCTTACGCTCGATCGTGCCGGCAATATCGCTGCGCTGCAAAGCGCGCGCCCGGGTCTGCCCGAAGGGGTGCTCGGCCCGTCCGGGGGCGAACGGCACCGTCACGATGCCGCTTATCTCGTCGATCGCGAGGGCCGGGTCCTTGCCGCGGATCCCGCCGGTTCGTCGGAACTGCCGCCGGCGCTCGGACGCCTGCTCCAGGAGAATGCGAAAGAGAAGGCCGGAAAAGCCGGTGCCGTCGGTTCGATGCTGGGCGGAGGCGGCGTCGAATCCGATTTGGTGACGCTCGACAACCATCCGGCGATCGTTGCCGTGGCCCCGGTTCGGGTCGTGCCGGAGGGCAGGACCGGGGTCGCCATGCCTGCCGCGTTGGTGAGAGTGGTGCGGCTCGGTCCGCATCTGGTCTCGATTCTGGCGGAAGCCTCGGGGGCCGAGGCCTTGAGCTTCGAAAGCGGCGCCGTGCAGGGCGGGCGGGAAGCCCATCCGTTGATCGATCGGCAGGGGCGGATCGTCGGCTGGCTCAGTTGGGGCACGCCAGCGTCGCTGGTGGTCAGGATGGGCTGGCTGGTGCTGGCGACAGGCGTGGCCGTGCTGTGTCTCATGGGGGCGGCGCTGCTCGCGTTCCGACGAATCTGTCATTCGGACTTTCACCTTGCGGTGCGTACGGCCGGTGCCCTGAAGGTCGCCGACGAGGATCCTCTCACCGGCCTGCAGAATCGTCGCCGCCTGTTCGAAGAACTCGGCCGTCGGCTGTCCTCCCGTCGGGATGAGCGGCAGGTCTGCTTCGCGTTCCTCGACGTCGACTCCTTCAAGGAGGTGAACGAATCCCTCGGGCATCGGCTCGGCGACCAGCTGCTGGCCCACATCGCGGAACGGTTGGTTGCCGCAACCGCCGGGGTCGCCACCCTCGGGCGTCTCGGCGGCGACGAATTCGCGATGGTTCTGGAAACGGAGAGCGCTGCCGCCGCCATGCAGACCGCCAATGCGGCGATTGCATCCTTGGCACGGCCATTCTGGCTGGCTGGTCAATCTCTCCATGTCGGGCTCAGTGTGGGGTTGGCGTTTGCTCCCCAGGACGGCGACAACCGGGACGATCTGACCCGCCGCGCCGACCTCGCCCTGCGAACGGCCAAGCGACGGGCCCGCGGTCGCGTGGTCGCGTTCGAGCCCGAGATGGAAGACGAACTGAACAACCGCCGCTTCGTCAACCGCGAGCTGCGGCGCGCGCTCGCCGAGGGCGGCCTGGAGGTCCACTATCAGCCCATCGTCGCCGCCGACGGCCAGCGCGTCGTCGGTGTCGAGGCGCTGCTGCGCTGGCGGCATCCGGAACGCGGCGTCATCCCGCCCTCCGATTTCGTGCCGGTCGCCGAGCAGACCGGGCTGATGCAAAAGCTGGGCGAGTTCGTGTTGCGTCGCGCCTTGACCGACGCGCTGTCCTGGAAAGACGTCTACATCGCCGTGAACCTGTCGCCGGTGCAGGTCCGCGACCGCAACATGGTCGATGTCGTTCGAACGGTGCTGGCCGGGACCGGGATCGAGCCGGAGCGCGTCGTTCTGGAAATCACCGAAGGCGTGCTGATCGACAACCCGGAGGAAGCGCAGGCGCGCCTCGAGAGCCTGCGGGCGCTCGGCGTCAAGATCGCGCTCGACGATTTCGGCTCCGGCTATTCGAGCCTGAGCTACCTGCGCCGCTTCGCCATCGACA
>JAVBUK010000135.1:0-3138 GCA_031555345.1 Xanthobacteraceae bacterium
GAATCCGGGATCGTATCAGCCGCGACCGCAATCGGCGGGAGGTCCGATGTCGGGTCCGGTGCGTCCATTGCCTCGGTCGTCGACAGCACGGACTGAGCCGCATCGGTCGTTGCTGGCTCGGGTTCTGCCGGCGGCAGGAGCGGCTCGGCTTCCGAGGTCGCATCGGCCTCCGGGGGCAGGGCGGTGTCGGCAGGCGCGGTCAGGCCGTCCGCGGCAAGGTCGAGCGGAGCTTCCGCGGGGCCAGCGATCGGGTGTTCTGCTGCCGCGTTGTCGGGGGGCCACGCCTGCCCGGTTTCCCTGGACAACGGCTCCGATTCCGCCGGCGGGGCGACCTGTGCGATCTCAGCGACCTCCGCCTCCGAGGTCTCGTCGACGAGCGCCTCGGGGGTGGCGCAGGCGGCAGACAATCCGAGGCTCGCCGTCGCGTCGATCACCGGAGGCCGCACGTCGGTCGTGTCCAAGGCATCGGTCGAAATGATTTCGTCGGTTTCCGCATGGTCCGGCATGCGGTCGCGGCCGGCGACGTCGGAGATGTCCCGCGCCACCGTGGGTGGAGCGTCGCCATCGGGGTCCAGAGCCGCGACCATGGCGGCGAGCCGTTCCTCAAGATGGCGCAAGACCTGGCTCATCTTGTGGATGCTTTGGCCGGTGAGATCGCGGGACGAGCAGGCCAGACCAATGTCGGCCACGCGGCCGTCGAGCCAGTCGCAGGTCGTCCCGTCCACGCCCTGTTCACGCAGTGTCCGGACCGTTTCCCGGATCTGCTTGGCGGCGCCAACAATGTCGGATGTCGCCTGCTCGGTGGCATGCCCGATTGCGTCGAGTTGTTCGGATGCCCGCCCGGTCCGGCCTGGGTCCTGGTCCGGCGCGGCGGCCTCGCGCTTTGTCAGGTCGAGGACGCGCGCCATCGCGAGGAGGTCGCGGTGGATGCGCTCGGTCGACGGGACGTTGCGCTCGCTCTGCAGTAGTCCTTCGAGCCGTTCGACGGCGGTGAGGACGAGCAGCGTATCGGCCTGGCGGTTGCGGCGTCCGAACTCGGACAAGAACCAGCGTCCGCGCGCCGTTTCCATGACCGCGGCAAGAATAGCTTCGTAGTCCGCTTCGGTCGGCACCGGTGTGGACGGAGCGGGAGAGGTCGATAAGGCGCTCTGTTCGTCGGACATGGTCAAACCACTGCGGGCCGCTTACCAAGATGCACGATCGACCCCGGAACGGGGAAGCTCCGAAGGACCGAAGACCGAGGAATAAAGGAATAGCGGTGAAAGACCGATTCGCAGTCAGTGTCGCGGCGTTCTACGCCGCTTTTTTCCTTGTCTCAGGTATATCTTTACCTTTTTTGCCTGTATGGCTCGCAGCCAAGGGGTTGGACGCGCCAGAGATCGGTGCGGTGCTGGCGGCTCCCCTTGTTGTCCGCCTTATCGTCGTTCCGCTGTCGACGCGGCTGGCCGACACTTTCGCGATCACCCGCGGCGCCCTGGTCGTCACCGCGGTCGCGAGCGTTGCCGGGTTCTGCCTGGTTGGCGTCGGCTCGGGGTTCGCCTTCATTCTCGTCGCGATATCGCTTGCCTCGGTCGCCTCGACCCCGATCGTGCCGCTCGCCGATGCCTACGCGTTGCGTGGGCTGGCCGAACGCCGCCGCGCCTATGGCCCGGTGCGGTTGTGGGGGTCGGTCTCGTTCATCGTCGCCAATCTCGGCGGCGGCCTGGTCCTCGATCTGGCCGGAGCCGCCAACCTGATCTGGGCGCTGGTGGCGGCGCAGGTCGCGATCGCAGGTGCGGCGCTGTGGCTGCCGGCACCGGCACGGACGGTCACGATGGGATCCCGCCGAGCGGTGGTGTCGTTGTGGCGGGCGCCGGGTTATCTCGCTGTGGTCGTGGCCTCGAGCCTCATCCAGGCGAGTCACGCGATGCTGCAAGGGTTTGCGACGCTGCAATGGTCCGGGCGGGGACTCGACGGCGCATTGATCGGGGGGCTGTGGGGTCTTGGTGTGGTGGCTGAGATCGCGCTGTTTGCGCTGTCTGGACGCCTCGTATCGGCGGCCGGCCCGATGGGAATGATCGCGCTGGGCGCGCTCGGCGGCATGCTGCGCTGGGTCGCCATGGCGTTCGATCCGCCGACGGCGGCCCTGCCGTTCCTGCAATGCCTGCATGCGCTGTCGTTCGGAGCCACCCATCTCGGCACGATGGACGTGCTGACGCGCCTTGCGCCAGCCGGCCAGGGCGCGACCGCGCAGGGCGATCTCTTCGCGGCGCAAGGAGTGACGTTCGCCGTCGCGATGGCGCTGTCCGGCGTGTTCGTCGAACGCTGGGGCACCGCCGCCTACGCGGCCATGGCCGCGATGTCGGCGGCGGGCGGCTTGGTCGCGGTCAGCGCGCGGCTATGCCGCCACGACGCAGATCGGGCGTGAACGCCTGCCGCGTCGCGCGGCCGCGCCGGGCGCGCGCCTCGGCTGCGCGCGGCGCGGCGCCGCACGACGGCACGATACCGGCCAACTCGCTTCCTCGCAGGAAGATCATCTGCGGCGTAAGGCCGCCCCGGCGCGCGATCCAGGCGCGGACCGACGGCGGATAGGTCGCCATCAGCGCGCGGGTCGCCGGGGGGCTGGTCATGCGCCCGCCGACGCCGTCCGGATGCCATGCGGCATGAAAGCCGAGCACCGCGTTCGGCGTGGCGCAGACACGGTCGCGCGGAACCAGGCCGAGCACCATCGTACATGCCGACAGGCAGTGACCGTCGATGACCACCTGTTCGCCGGATTGGTGGACGTGTGCGAAACGCGACGCATAGTCGCCCATCCGGCCACCATGGTCGCCGCTGATCAGGATTCTCGCCGATGCCGATGTGAATGTCGTGAATGAAGCCGCCGCCAGCGCGGCGACAAACACCAGATGACCTGCTCGCATTACTCTCCCTCTCCCACTGGTTTCAGTGAGACCCGAGCAATGGGGCGGTCGCGAGGCAATCGGGGCGTGGAACCGAAAAAAATACGCGCGCCGCGCGCGCATGACGCCGCGCGTTACCAAAGCCGACGCGGCTCATCCCCACAGCATCGGCGTTGTGGGGTGAATCGTACTTTGTTCGTAGCGGATTGCGTTCGCGCGATCGGCGGCGAGCAGCAGCGCTCCGTCGAGATCGACG
>JAVBUK010000357.1:0-4108 GCA_031555345.1 Xanthobacteraceae bacterium
GATGCAGCTGGCGCCGATACCGCCGATCGCCGCGCCGACGTAGAAGCCCGTGAGGCTGGTCGCGTACGAGTTGGTCACCCAGGCGAGGCCGGCCGCCAGGCCGCCCAGCATGGCGACCGGTTTCGGGCCGTATCGGTCGATCACCGTGCCGACGAGCGGCGTCGCCCAGGTCTGGATCAGCACGAAGATAGTGAAAGACGTCTGGATCGATGCCCGCGACCAGCCGAAGGTCTTCTGGATGTCCGGGACGAACATCGTCCACGAGTACTGAATGTTGGCGACCGCGACCATGCAGGCCACGCCGACGACCAGCTGGAACCAGCGGTAGTTGCTTGTGGCCGCTTCCGGCGGCCGTCTCGACGAAACATCCATCACGGTGTGACGCTCCTGTGGGGAATTCGCTCCGAGGGCACCGGATGATACGGGGCGGGAATTGCGAAGTCTATCGAAATATCGATATTTTTGATATGATCGCCTATTTCCCACGATATCCGGGAAGCCATCGACCAACGTCCGCCCATCCCGGCGCGGCGGCGCCGGGTTGGTCCGTTTCGGGCTCGTCGCAAAGACGGGATCGCTCTCCGGCTCCCGCCGGTGCCGAAGTCACGTTCGACCCGCAAACGGGACCGCCGCCGGCTCGGCGTCGCCCGCACGATCCGGCAAAGTCGACCGGTCCCCCGCGACCGCTTCCCCTCGTCGGTCGGGGGTCAGGTGGTCTTCTTGCCGTAAACCTGGTCCGCCCGCCGCTCGAACGCATCGGCGAAGCGGCGGAACGCGAGATCGAACATCGCGCCCATCAGCAGGGCGAACACCCGGCTGGAGAATTCGTACGAAATGAAGAACTCGACCTCGCAACTGTCGTCGCCGGTCGCCCGAAACACCCAGCGGTTCTGCAGGTGGCTGAACGGACCGCGCAGGTGTTCGACCAGGATGTGCATGTCGGGACGATCGATCGTCACCAACGTGGTAAAGGTCTCGCGGATCATCCGGTAGGCGACCGTCATTTCCGACAGCGCCGTCTCGACGCCCGCGGACTTCTGCTCGCGGTTGCGCACTTTCAGCGTCCGGCACAGCGGCACGAACTGGGGATAGCTCTCCATGTCGGCGACGAGATCGAACATGTCGGAGGCGGAATGGCGCACCCGCCGCTTGGTGGAGAACTGCGGCATCGTCAGCGCAACCCGTCACGTGCGGCCCGCAGGCGGGCGAAGTCCTCCCCGGCGTGGTGCGACGAGCGCGTCAGCGGGTTCGCCGCCACCATCAGGAACCCCTTGGCGTAGGCGATGGTCTCGTAGGCCTTGAATTCGTCGGGGGTAACGAACTTCGCGACCGTGCGGTGCTTGCGGGTCGGCTGCAGATACTGGCCGATGGTGAGGAAATCGACGTCGGCCGAGCGCAGGTCGTCCATCACCTGCAGGACCTCGTTGCGCTCCTCGCCCAGCCCGACCATGATTCCCGATTTGGTGAACATCGTCGGGTCGAGTTCCTTCACCCGCTGCAGCAGGCGGATGGAATGGAAATACCGCGCACCCGGCCGAACCTCGAGATAGTTCGACGGCACCGTCTCCAGATTGTGGTTGAACACGTCGGGCCGCGCCTCGACCACGATCTCCAGCGCCCCGTCCTTGCGCAGGAAATCGGGGGTGAGCACCTCGATCGTGGTGGCCGGACAGGCCGCGCGCAGCGCGCCGATCACCTCGGCGAAATGGCGCGCCCCGCCATCGGCGAGATCATCACGGTCGACCGACGTGATCACCACGTGGGTAAGCCCGAGTTTCGCCGTCGCCGCCGCCAGGTTGGCGGGCTCGGTCGGATCGAGCGGACCCGGCAGCCCGGTCTTGACATTGCAGAACGCGCAGGCGCGGGTGCAGGTGTCGCCCATGATCATGAAGCTGGCGTGTTTCTTTTCCCAGCATTCGCCGATGTTGGGACAGCCCGCCTCTTCGCACACGGTATGGAGCTTGTTGCCGCGCACGATCGCATGGGTGTCGGCATAACCCCTGGACACCGGCGCCTTCACCCGGATCCACGCGGGCTTGCGCGCGACCGGCTGATCGGCGCGATGAGCCTTCTCCGGGTGGCGCGGCCGTTGCGGCCCGTTCACCGTGTCGAGGACGACCACCATGTCGCTGTTTCTCCGCGAGCCCCGGCTCGAATGCGATCCGACGAATACCCTCTGGCGAACAGCGGCGGATCGCCCGATCGCGCTCTAACGCATTGGTTTTCCTGTCTATGCATTTACCCACGCGGCAGCCGGGCCGCAATGCCCCCTTCGACGCAAGGGCGCCGGAGCACCGCCTACCCCCCGTGATGGCGACTTTTCGGATCGTCCTCGGTGAGGCCGAACAGGAAGTCGGCAATCCCGTCCGGATAGTCGGTGCCCGGGTCCCACGGCAAGGCGGTTCCCACGTCGGCGGCGCCAAGCGCCGCCAGCTGATGCGGCACGCCATCCCCATACTCGACATGGCCGCGGCCGAGAATCGCGACCACCAGGGTCTGCGGCGCGGTGCGCGAAGCGGCAATCGCTTCCGCCATCGCCCGGTCCCAGAACAGTTGTCCGCGCAGGAACCGCTCGAACCGTTCGGTGTCCGGCGCTGCCCCCATCCGTGGATGCATGCTGAAAATCTGCGCCAGGCGCGCGCGATAGGCGTCGCGCGCCGGTGCCGCAACCCCGACCCCCTCCCGTTCGGCGGGCGTAGCGTCGCCTTGCGCCACCCGGCGGGCAGTCGCGCGATCGACATTAAGAGCGATCATCGGCAGACGCTGCCGACGGGCAAAATCGAACAGCGGCTGGTAGAGCGCCGCGTCCATGCCCCACACCCGCGACCATTCGGCCTGCCGTAGAAACTCGGCCTGGTCCAGTTCGCCCGCCGACCAGCGGTCGAGGACGGGTTGCACGCGGCGCGGAAACATCTCGAACCCGAGACTGAGTGTCGGCCGCCGGGCGTGCAGCGCCGCCAGCGTGTCCAGCTGCCAGACATGATGGTCCGCCCGGTCGTGCTTTTCCCCCAGCAGGACAACCGGATGCCTCGCCAGCATCGCGATGGCGTCGTCGCTGACCGCGCGACGGGCGACATCCACCCAAGCACCCGGCGGAACGGCATGTTCGATCGCAGAACCCATCGAGACCTCGTACCGGCCCACTATACTTGAACGACTCGCCTGATGGTGTCGTTGTGAAAATACAACAACTGATTGTGATAATTCATTATCGCTACCTCTGATCGAAAATCCGCCACCCGCAAACCTCCGACCACCACCTCCCAGCGCCGCGCCCAGCTCCGCCCCGCTCCCGAAATGGCTGGCGTTTCACGCGATTTCAATGGCTTATGCACGGCGCGCCGGAGCGCGCGCCAAGCCCGCATTTCGTGCTAAGACCTGCGCCCCTGCCCTGCACAACCCGGCCCGCCCATGCCCACAGCCTCCACCCGCCCGACCATCACGCGCCTGCAATTCGTCGGCTTTCTGGTGTGCCCGCCGCTCTACATCATGCTGACGCTGATGGTCTGCGAGGCGCTGCTCTCGGCCATGACCACTTACTTCGTCATCCAGGCCGGGCGCGACGTCACCAAGGGCGCGCAGGTCATCGTCGACCTGTTGTGGATCCTCGGCATCCAGTCGACCGCCTACCTGGTCGGGATGGTGAGCTGGTATTTCGGCGAACGGGCCGGCTTCCACGGCTTCGGTCGCTACATGTTGCAGTTCGCCCGCGGCAACATGAACCGCACCAAGCTGTTGCACGACAAGCACGCCCGCGAGCAGGTCGAGCCGTTCCTCACCGGCACCACCTTCTACAACATCTTCAATTTCATGTACGAGGTCGAGGCCCAACTCAAGCTGCTGCTCGGCTTGATCTTCAACGCGCTGGTGCTCGGCATGGAAATCGACGCCGGCCTTCCCGCCGCGTATGGCTTGGTGTTCGTCATCCTGATGGCGGTACAGTGGACGATCCGCCGCCGCGTCGCCGACGTGTACCTGGAGAACCAGCGACAGAACAACCGGCTGGTCGCCCACGGCTACACCGCGTGGGACAACGTCTTCACCGGCAACCGTTACAACCGCCGCCTGTGGGTCGCGGGGTTCAAGTCGCGGCTGCGCGACTGTCTGT
>JAVBUK010000423.1:0-4196 GCA_031555345.1 Xanthobacteraceae bacterium
GCCTGGGGGACGCGTCGCGGTGCACTGGCAGCCGCATGGCGATCCCGACGGCGACGGCGTCGAAATCTCCTGGGCCGAGAGCGAGGGCCCCGAAGTGCGGTTGCCGGAGCGGCGTGGCTTCGGCACCCTGGTGGTGGAGAAGAATCTGTCGCGCGCGCTCGACGCGGACGTCAGGCTGGACTTCGATCATGCCGGGGTTCGATGCCGCATCGTCATTCCTCCCGCACACGTGCTGGCCGGCCGTTGAGCGTTCGATACGACGCCGCCGTTGCCGCATTCGCACGTTCCCGGGCCGAGGAACCAACTGGTCGACGAGACGTTGATCGTTCGACATTGGCGGTTCGACGCGCCGGGCTTCGGCGCCGGCCGAGCAACCCGGGAAAACCCGTCCGATGGGCCAAATCGCGTCATACATGCTCGGCGGGCTCGCCGCGATCGCCGCGTGGTCGATGGTTGCACCGGCGGACTCGGACGTCGGACCGTCGGAGTTGTTCGCCGCATTCCGGTTGCGCGAACCCGCCGCCGCCTCACTTTCCGCCGTCAATCGCACCAGCAAGACCGACCGACTGGTTGGAGACCGACTCGCCGGCGCGCGGCCGAGCGCGCCGAGGATCGTCACCTCGATCGAGGTGGTGGGCGTGCACAACGCCACGATCATCTACCGCGACCGCGACGGCAGCGTGCTCTATCGCACCGATCCGGTGAACAACGTCACCGTCGTCGCCAAAGGCGTGACGTTGCCCGACATCACGGTGCGCCACGACGTCGGCAGCATTCCCCGCCCGCTGCCGATCGAGGTGCCGGCGGCGGACGAACAAACGCAAATGCCGATCGGATGCGAGCCGTCGGTCAGCCCGATCGCGTCGCCACGCCTGTCGCGGATGACGGGGCGATGCATCTCCGAGGGTGAGCGCCTGGTCGAGATTGCGAACGCCGCACCCTGAACAGCACCAGGATGAGCGACCATCAAAGGAACGTCGCCATGGCATTCCGACTGCCGGGACGGTTCATGCGGGCATCCGCGTTTGCGATCTTCGCGACGACCGCCTCCGTATCGCAGGCCGCCCCGCTGACGCTTTCGTCCGGCGTCGCGGCGGACGACGGCACGGTCTTCGGCCAAATCTTCGGCCAGGCGTGGCGCAACGACCAAGCGTGGCGCGGCGACCGAGAATGGCGCCGCGCGCCGGACGGCGTCGATCCGGACCATGCACCGCTTCCGGTTCACCTGCGCCGACAGCTGGTCGATTATCCGCCAGGCCGCCCACCGGGAACGATCGTGATCGACACCGATCATACGTATCTTTACTTGATCGTCGGCGGCGGCCGGGCTCTGCGCTACGGCATCGGCGTCGGCCGCGAGGGCTTCACCTGGTCGGGGACGGAGACGATCACCCGCATGGCAGCCTGGCCGGACTGGCACCCGCCGGCCGAAATGATCCGCCGCCAACCCTATCTGCCGCGCTTCGTGGCCGGAGGCCCGGGCAATCCGCTCGGCGCCCGGGCGCTCTATCTCGGCCAGTCGCAGTACCGTATTCACGGCACCAACGACCCCTCGACCATCGGCCGGCGGGTCTCCAGCGGCTGCATCCGCCTGACCAATGCCGACATCTCCGACCTCTACGGGCGCGTCCGGCTGGGCGCGACGGTGATCGTGCTGCCGCGCTCCCGCTCTGCCGAACGGCCGGCGCTGCCCACCACCCGACCCGCCGCACGCTTCGATACGAATTTCACCGCCAGCCAGGCAGCCCCGCCGTCGAGCCTCTATTGAGCGGCCGACACCAAATCGAGCGGTCCGGCCGTCGGATCCGGATTTGGTCAAGCCCGCGCGGTGCCTGCGCGAAATCACCAGCCCGCGATTACGAAGCAAGGCGGCGGTGACGCAACGGCAGAACGTCTCCCCGCCGGCCCGGGACACCAGCCCGGTTCCGGCGCTCGGTTCCGTTAGCAGCCGGCGCCGCGCCAACGTCGGAACCGAACGACACCAGCAACTCCAAGATGCTGGTGTGGTTCTGGATTTGACGTTCCGATGAAGAGCGCGCCGCGAGAGAGAGCGGAACGTCAATTCCACCACACCAGCGACCTCATGTCGCCTCTTGCTTGGCGCGTTCAACGTTTTACCATCGGATGGTGCGGGGTGCTTGTTCTCACATGAGTCGACCACCCCCGCCCTGAGACTTCGACGCCGGCCCGGAACGACGCGGCAGCCGGCGGCGGCGAAAGTGGCAGGTGGTTTCCGGCAGTCGGCAGATCGTGGCGGACAGTGGGGAAATCCATGTGCAATGCAGGCCGAGATGCAGGCCGAGATGCAGGACGTGCGTCGCTGATCGCACGGCGAAGCGTGCGCTGCCATGGCGCCAGCCCGCAAGATGGCGCCAGCCTGCAAAGCGCGCCGACCCGAATCAAGGCGCCGCGTCGCGTTCGCTGGCCGGCGGCCTGCTGATGTAGCCTGACACGACAAAACACCCCCATCGAGCATTCTGGCCCCCGATTGGAGGGAAGACGGATGGACAAGTTTCCTGTTACCGCAGGGGCGCTCCAGGCACTTGAGGAAGAGCTGAAGCAACGGATTCGGGTCGAACGGCCACGCCTCATCGCACGCATTCAGGAAGCGATCGCCGACGATTCCAACCTGGCCGAGAACTCGGAATACCAGGCCGCCAAGTCGGAGCAGGAGCAGAACGAAGCCCATATCGTCGAGCTGGAGGACAGGCTTGCGCGCGCCGAAGTGATCGACGTCTCGAAGCTGTCCGGCAAGACCATCCGGTTCGGTGCCACCGTCACGCTGATCGACGAGGACAGCCGCGAGAAGAAGGTCTGGCAGATCGTGGGTGAAACCGAAGCGGACGCCAGCCGGGGCAAGGTTTCGGTCAAGTCGCCGATCGCGCGCGCCTTGATCGGACAGGACAAGGGCGCCGTGGTGGAGGTCAACGCACCGGGCGGCATCAAGACCTACAAAATCAGCAAGGTGGAATGGCTGGAGCGCGCTGCGGCGGGCAAGCAGCCGCCTTCGTAACCCCGCATCGCTGTTGCGCCCGGCATGAATGGCGCCGACGCGAGACCGGGTTGATTCTTCGTCATACGGACCGCTGATCCGTTGTTCGGATCGGCTTGCGCCTGACCCGGATCACAGACTCGCGGCGCCCGCGCGGTACCGTTAGTCGCGGGTCACGACGGGGTCGAGCGGATGGCGTATAAACGCACGGAAGGCGGGCCGCACCGGGGCTCTCACCGGGGCTCTCCGTGAATTTCACTGTCGAACGACAGGAGATCTGGACATGCGCGCTTATCAGTTGCCGCAAGGCGGCGCCGGAATCGATGCTCTCCCGCTGGTCGAACGACCCGATCCGCGGCCGCGGGCGCGTCAGATCCTGGTCAAGGTCGCGGCCTGTTCGCTCAATTACCGCGATCTCGCCATCGCCCGCGGCACCTATCGGATGCCGGTGCGCGACGATCTCGTTCCGTTGTCGGACGGGGCCGGCGAGGTGGTCGCGGTGGGCGAGGATGTCCGGCGGTTCAAGATCGGCGACCGGGTTGCGGGCAACTTCCACCAGTGCTGGGTGGCCGGCGACGTCGGAACGGACACGCTGTCGGGCGCGCTCGGCGGCAGCATCGACGGCATGCTGGCCGACTACGCCGTGCTCGAGGACGACGGTGCGGTGGGGGTTCCCGAACATCTGTCCCTGGAAGAAGGGGCGACGCTGCCATGCGCCGGCGTGACCGCGTGGCACGCGCTGGTCGAGCATGCCGGGCTGATCGCCGGCAACACCGTTCTGCTGCAGGGCACCGGCGGCGTGTCGATCTTCGCCCTGCAATTGGCCAAGGCGATGGGCGTCGAGGTGATCATCACCTCGTCGAGCGACGACAAGCTCGCCCGGGCCAAGCGTCTCGGCGCCGACCACGGCATCAATTACAAGAGCGCGGCCGACTGGGACCACGCCGCCCGCGACTTCACCGCCGGCCGCGGCGTCGACGCCGTGGTCGAGGTCGGCGGCGCCGGCACCATCGTGCGCGCCTTCGGGGCGATCCGGGTGGGCGGCAAGGTCAGCCTGATCGGCAACCTGAGCGGGCCGGCGACCGAGCTCAATCCCGGCCTCATCCTCGCCAAGCGGGCCAACGTCCAGGGCATTTCGGTCGGGTCGACCCGGATGTTCGAGGCGATGAACCGGGCGATCGCCGCCAACCGGATCAAACCGGTG
>JAVBUK010000396.1:0-3081 GCA_031555345.1 Xanthobacteraceae bacterium
CACGTCGTAGAATCGTTGCAGCAGCGCGAACAGGGTGGACTTGCCGCTGCCCGAATGGCCGACCAGCCCGATGCGCTGGCCCGGCTCGGCGAACAGCCGGAGATTGGAGAACACCCGGCGGCCGTCCGGGTAGGCGAACGACACGCCCTCGAACGCGACACTGGCGCCGTCGCGCACCAGCGAGGCGGCCTCCGGATGATCGCGCAGCGCGTGCGGCACCAGCATGGTGCCCAGCGCCTCGGACAGCCGCGCCAGGTGCTGGGTGACGTCGACCAGCGCCACCGCGAGGTCCCGCGTCGCGTGCAGGATCGACAGGCCGAGGGTGCCGACCAGCACGACCTGGCCGGTCGTCGCCTCGCCCTGCTGCCACAAGTCGAGCGCCCAGCCGAGCAGGCCGAGGGTCAGCAGCACGGTGACGACCGCGTGGACCAGGCGGATCTTTTCCAGATAGCGCAGGCTGCGGCGCCGCGACGTCATTTCGCGCTCGATCGTGGCGTCGAAGCGGCGTTGTTCGCGCCCGAGTCCGCAGAACGCCATCACCAGGGACATGTTGCCGATCACGTCGACCATCTCGCCGTCGACCGCCGCCGCCTTGCCGGCGAAGTCGTGGTGCAGGTCCCGGCCGGCGGCGGCCAGACGGAACATCGCCACCACCACCAGCCCGGCGACCAGCGCCAGTCCCGCCGCCATCAGCCGGTCGACCGTCGCCACGAACGCGACCGCGCCCACGGTGGCGGCGCACGGCGGCAGCACGTTCCAGACGAACATGTTCTCGATGGTGTAGACCGCGTTGGCGGTGGCGGTGATCCGGCTGGCCAGCATGCCGGGCAGACGCTCGGCGAAATAGCTCGGCGCGTGCCCGATCAGGTGGCGGAACAGGTCGCTGCGCAGATCGCCGGTGACCGCCACGAAGGTGGAACTCGCGGTCCAACTGGCCAGCCGCCACAGCAGGTTGTCGGCGGCGACCAGCGCGACCAGGAACGCGAATGCGAACCACACGCCCGGGTCGCCCGGCAGGCCGCTTCCGAGGGTGTCGACCAGGTTTTTCACGCCGTACTGGGTGGTGACCGAACAGCCGACCGCGGCCACGACCGTCGCCAGGATGAAGGCGTGGGCGGCGCCGCGCATGCGAACGTAGCGGGCGACGAAGGCAAGCGGGCGCTTCGCGTACTGGCAGATGTCGTCCATCGGATGTCGGGAGCCCTGATCGGTCGGCGGCGGGCAGCCCGACGTTCGACCGCGGGCCGCCAATGTTGCAAACGCGCAACCGGCTCGCGAGTTCGGGCGGTCGGCTGCAGGAACAAAAGCGCCGGGCCGCGTCGAGCCTGACAGTCTGTCCACGCCCGATCGCGGACCACCCATGCGGTGGTCGACAAGAGAGCGACGCGCGGGCGAACAGGTCCGAACCCGATCAATGCGAATAATGCGGGCGCGCCCCGCGCGATCGGCGACCGGATCCTGGGCGCCAGCCTCCTGCAATGCTTTCAGACAGCTCGGAAAATCGCTACTGTCCGGCATCGCATCCGGGGGCGCTTTCGGGGGATTGCGGCGGATGGTAATAACCGGCGTTTATTCCCCCGAAAAGACGACCAATCGACTCAGGAGAGGTGGGCTTATGCCAGCGACCGCTGCTTACAACCTGTTGGATCGCGAGGCGCGGGCGGCGCTGGCCGCGGCGGCGCCGGAGCGGCTGCACGATCGGCCCGAGGGGGCGGCGTATCTCGACCTGCGGGGGCTGCCGTTGGCACCGCTGCCGGGCATCGACGAGGAGCGGATCGCCGCACTCTGCAAGGTGGTTCGGGGCCTGGTTTTCGCGGCGGTGGACGGCGCCCAGTCGGGGCATCCGGGCGGTTCGTCGTCGAAGACCGAGCAGTTGGTGACCTTGTTGTGCAGCGGCGCGCTGGGCTTCGACGCCTGGCAGCCGAAGCACCCGGGGCGGGACCGCCTGGCGTGGTCGGCCGGTCATTGTTCGCCGCTGTCGCATGCGCTGGGCGCGCTGGTCTACGAGACCCTGCGCCGCAAGGGCCACAAGCCGACGGGCACCGATGCCGAACTGGTGGTCTATCCGGAGGAACTCGCCCGTTTTCGCAAATGGGGGGGGCCGAGCGGGCATGTCGAGTCCACCTATGCACTGGCCGACACCTCGACCGGATCGTCGGGGCATGGTCTCTCGGCGGCGCTCGGTTTTGCGCTGTTGCATCGGTCCTGCGGCCTGCCCACCAAGGCGATCGCCATTGTGGGCGATGCCGAGACCGAAGAGGGCATGACCTACGAAGCGCGCAACGTCGCCTCCCGCCTGGGATTGCGCAACCTCGTCGTCACCCTGGACTACAACACCTTCGGCATCGACGGGTCGATTTTCGAAGCGATGCCGGCGCCGTATGTGAGCCAGTGGCAGGCGCATGGCTGGAACGTCATCGCGGTGGACGGGCATGCCATCCGCGAACTGGCCTATGCGTATCGGCTGGCGGCCGCGGATTTCGGGGCGGAGCGGCCGACGGTGCTGATCTGCCACACCATCAAGGGGCTGGGCTACGGCAAGCTGCAAGACACCGGTGACTCGCACGGCACACCGCTCGCCCACGACGAGTATGTTGCCGCCATGCGGGCGCTGGGGTTCGATGTTCCCGGCGTCAAGGGCGAGGTTGCGGCCGACCTGGCCGTCGTGGTGGACGGCTTGAGCCAGGTCGACGCCGACTATCTGGCGGATCGTCTGGCCGTCGCGGCGGGAACAATTCCCGCCGAGGCGGCGCTCGAGTCGCGCATGGCGACGGCACTGGCGGGGCGGCCGATCCAGGACTACCGCGCGCTTCGCCGGCCGGCCGAACTGCCCGCCGAACTGGTGTTCGAGGAAGGCAGCATGGTTCCGACCCGGCGCGCCACCGAGGCGTGGTTCGCCTGGGCGATGCGACAGTCGGCGTTCTTCTATGTCGGCGCCGGCGACCTGGCGAAATCGGTGCTGACCGGCAAGGCCGAGCAGGTCTGGGGCCTGCTCGGACCGGACAATCGTCTTGGACGCGGCATCCGTTTCGGTATTGCCGAGCAGAACATGGCGATGATGTCGTGCGCGATGAGCCAGGA
>JAVBUK010000281.1:0-4431 GCA_031555345.1 Xanthobacteraceae bacterium
AGTCGACGCCGTTGGTCTGCGCGCCGTCGCGCAGCGTGGTGTCGAACAGATACAGGCGCTCGCGCGTCGTCATCCCGTGGTTCCTCTCCGCGGCGTCAGTTCCTTGTGCATCGACGTATTGCCGAGCCATTCGCCTGCGACCTCGACCGTATTGCGACGTTGCGCGCTGTAGCCGCGCCGCTGAAACAGCGGCAGGGCGGTGTCGCTGGCGTCGACCGTCATCCGCTCGACCCCGCGCGCCGCCGCCAGCCTCTCCAACGCGTCGCACAGCATCGTCCCGACGCCCTGGCGAGCCGCGGCCGGATGCACGAACAGCATCTCGATGTGGTTGTTGTCGCGCATCGAGGCGAAGCCGACCGGCGAATGCTCGAGCGTCGCCACCAGCGTCAACCGGCCGGCGAGCCGCGCGGCGAAGGCCTCGACGTCATCCGCCCTGCCGGCCCAGGCCGCCACCTGGCTGTCGCTGTAGTCCTCGATGGCGAGGTCCTGAATGCTGGCCACGAAGATCGCCGCCAGCACCGCCGTGTCCTGCGGCAACGCCGGACGCAGCGCCGGCTTGGGCATCGCCTGGGCCATGGTCATCCTCCCCCGGGTTCACGCGCCGCGATGGTTGCGCCCATGCCGTGCAGGTGATCGCCGGCATGACGGCAGCTTCGTTCGCGTTTCGCGCCACGGCCGGTTCGCGCGGCCGCGCGCGGGCGCACCACCTCGGTCACCCGCACCAGGACATCTGCGGCGCGCAACCGGCCGCTCATCGCTTCACCTCCCAGGTCGTGCCATCCTTCGAGTCCTTCACCACGACGCCGATGGCGTCGAGTTCGGCGCGAATACGGTCGGATTCGGCGAAATCCTTGGCCTTGCGGGCCGCCGTGCGTGCGGCAATCAACCTCTCCACCGCGGCGGCATCGATGCTCCGCCCGGCGGTCCGCCGTGCCGCCCAGTCGGCGGCGCTCTCGCGCAGGAACCCGAGAAACCGCAACGAAGCCGCTAATTCCTCCAGCGCAAGCCGGTCGCCGCCGGTCGCCAGCGCCCGCAGCCCGTGCAGAGCGGCGAGCATCTGGGGCGTGTTGAGGTCGTCGGCCAAGGCCTCGAGTACCGTCCCTGACACCCGCTCCCCGTCGGCCTGCGCGGCCAGCGCATACCAGTCGTCCAGCGTCTTCCAGCTCTCCTCCAGACCTTTCACCGTCCAATCGATCGGTTGGCGATAATGGGTCCGCAGCATGTTGAGGCGCAACACCTCACCCGGCCAGTCTGCCAGCAGTTCCCGGATGGTAAAGAAGTTGCCGAGGCTTTTCGACATCTTCTCGCCTTCGACTTGAAGAAAGCCGTTGTGCATCCAGTAGTTCGCCATCACACCCGACTGAAACGCACAGCGCGTCTGGGCGATCTCGTTCTCGTGATGCGGGAACACGAGATCGATCCCGCCGCCGTGAATGTCGAAGGTCTCACCGAGGTGTTTCCACGACATCGCCGAGCACTCGATATGCCAACCCGGCCGGCCCGGAGACGCGATGCCACAAGGACTTGGCCAGGCGGGCTCACCCGGCTTGGAAGGCTTCCACAGCACGAAATCCATTGCGTCGCGCTTGTAGGGCGCGACGTCGACTCTCGCCCCCGCCATCATTTCGTCGAGCGAGCGCCTGGCCAGCCGTCCATAGTCCGGCATCGACGGCAC
The DNA here is from genome assembly GCA_031555345.1 of Xanthobacteraceae bacterium. GTDB lineage: Bacteria > Pseudomonadota > Alphaproteobacteria > Rhizobiales > Xanthobacteraceae > Astrobacterium. The sequence continues at coordinate 1,676 of JAVBUK010000281.1, forward strand.
CGAGAACAGCACGTGATCCTCGGCCGCGTAGGCGTGGCCGGACGCCACCAGCCGCTCGATCAGCGTCTTCATTTCGCCGATATGCTCGGTTGCGCGCGGCTCGACCGTCGGCGGCAGGCACCCCAGCGCGGCAATGTCGTCCTTGAAATTCGCGTAGGTACCCTCGGTCAGGTCACGGATCGAGATGCCGCGTTCGGCCGCCCGCGCGTTGATCTTGTCGTCGACGTCGGTGATGTTGCGCACATAGCCGACGTGATCGGCGCCGTAGAGGTGGCGCAGCAGGCGGAACAGCACGTCAAACACGATGACCGGACGCGCGTTGCCGATGTGGGCGAAATCATAGACCGTGGGGCCGCACACATACATGCGTACCCGGGCGGGATCGAGCGGCACGAACGGCCGCTTTTGCCGGGTGAGCGTATCGTAGAGCTTGAGCTCCATTTCAACCCGCCTCCTGTTCGGCCGCCAGGCCACCCCAGCCCGACAGTCACGTCGACGCTTTCGCCCGGCCTGCGCTGGCCCGGCGTCCCATCGTCTCGATTTGAGATAAAAGACGGCCGCAGCCAGCGATGATCGCTAGCGAATAATCTCCCGGCAAATGCCGAAAACGGAAAAAAGGCCGTGCATGGCCGCGCACAATGGTCAAGCCGAGCGGCTGCGTCAAGGGGCTCGAGTCCGCCGCCCTGCACGTCGGCCGGCGCGGCCCTGGTCGCGGAACCGCCATCTTTGGTGCGTGCCGCCCCTGTCGTTGCCGGCCCCTGCCCCATCGGCCAACCGACCGACAAGCGGTTAACGACGCGTTAACGATTTCGGTTGCATTGTAGGCCGTTTCCTCGTTCCGCCACAGCGAGCCATCTCATGCGCACATTTCATATGATTTTGGCTGCTGCGTTCGTTCTCGGCGGGATTTCGGTCGCACAGGCCGAAAAGCGCATCTTCATCATTTCCAGCAATCCGGACGGCTACGGAGTCGATCGCTGTCTGGCTACCGGTGCGCATTGTGGGAACCCGGCCGCAACCGCCTACTGTCGATCACGCGAATTCGCCCAGGCCAAATCGTTCCGCAAGGTCGATCGCGACGAAATCACCGGTGCGGTTCCGACCCGTTCGGCCTGCCACGGCCTCGACTGCGCAGAATTCGTCGCCATCGAGTGCATCCGCTGAAACGTTCGGCGACGCGCCCGGTTGCGCCACGTTTCGCCCCACGTTTCGCCCCACGTTTCGCCCCCCTTGCCCGTGCACCGCCCGCCGATCTCGCGCGACAAAAAGGCGGAATGAGACCGCGTGACGCGACCTCGACCGGCTGCTAAAAGCGCCGGCACGCTCGTTACTCGTCCCACAAAGAATCCGCCGTGACCCCCGTCAAAATCGTACCGGTCATCCTGTGGATGATCGGGTCCCTGTTTTCGTTCTCCGCCCTTGCCGTGACGATCCGCGAACTCGCGGGCACGCTGAGCATTTTCGAGGTGCTGTCGATTCGCAGCGCGGTGGGTCTGCTGATCCTGCTGTCGATCGGCGCCTGCCGGCCCGCACTGTTGCGCGGCGTGACCCGCAAGCAGGCCGGTATGCATCTCCTGCGCAACGGCATTCACTACGCCGCCCAGTACGGTTGGGCCACCGGATTGACCCTGCTCCCGCTCGCCATGGTGTTTTCGCTCGAGTTCACCACGCCGGCGTGGACGGCCCTGCTGGCGGTGCCGTTCCTCGGCGAACGGCTGACCCCGAGCCGGATCGGCGTCATCGTGTTCGGGTTCGCCGGTGTGTTGGTGATCGTCCGCCCCGGCCTGGAGGGGTTTCAGCCCGCCGCATTGCTGGTGTTGCTCACCGCGGTCGGATTGGGCGTCGTCAGTGTGCTGACCAAGCAGCTCACCAAGACCGAGAGCCCGTTCGCGATCGTATTCTGGATGATGCTGGTGCAACTGCCGCTCGGCCTGCTCGGGAGCGATCCCACCGCCGTCACGCGGCTCGGCGGATCAGACATCCTGCCCATCCTCGGTCTCGGTGTCGCGGGGCTTTCCTCCCATTACTGTCTCTCCAGCGCATTCCGCTGCGGCGATGCCGTGGTGGTGGCGCCGCTCGACTTCCTGCGAATTCCGCTGATCGCGCTGGTGGGCTGGGGATTTTATCATGAGGCGCTCGACATCTACGTGTTCGCCGGTGCGGGCTTGATCATCGTCGGCATTCTGTGGAACTTGGGTGACGAAGCACGCCCGCCCCGGCCATCCCGTCCGGGCGGCACGACCCGGTTGTGAGGCTCAGATGGCAGCGCCCCGCGGGGCCACCTTTTCGGCGCTTTTCCGCCGTCCAATGGCGGCGGGGAGATGTGGCGGAATGACTGATTTTGCACGGATAATGACCTCGGCCGCAATCGCTTTGGCGGCCGGTGCCGGAGCCGTCTGGGCCCAAGGATCGAGCTATTCGCCCACCTACCAGGTGCAGGCGGTCCAGAACCCGGTATGCGCGCGACTGGAGGGCCAGCTCGCCGTCATCGACCGCGGAGGCTTCGCCGATCCCGTCCGTGCCGACCAGAACCGGCGCTACGAGGAGGCGATCAACCGGCAACAGGCCGATCTCGACCGCATGGTGGCGCAGGCGCGGCGGCTGAGCTGCGAAAGCGGGTTCTTTTCGATCTTCACCACCCAGAACCCGCAATGCCCGCACATCAACCAGCAAATCCAGCAGATGCGCGCCAACCTCGACCGCATGCTGTCCGAGCAGCAACGCCTGCAGGGCGGCAGCGGCGGTCATGAAAGCCA
>JAVBUK010000148.1:0-3904 GCA_031555345.1 Xanthobacteraceae bacterium
GTGCGCCTCAGTCCAGCGGCTTGGAGTCGATCAGCACGAAGGCGATCACACAGGGCTTGTCGGAGCGGTTGGCCCAGGCGTGGTTGGTGCCGCGCTGGACGAACATGTCGCCGGCCACCAGCCTGGTCTCGCCGACGTCCATCACCGCCCAGATCTCGCCCGACAGCACGATGGCGTAGTCGAGCGAGCGGGTGCGGTGCATGTGGGCGTGACGGATCTCGCCGCCCTTGCTGGCCGATTTGGCGGTCTCGTCGATCGCCACCGCGCCGCCCATGGCGGCGGCCTTGGCCGCCCAGTCCTTGTCGGGGGGGAACTGGACCACCCGGAACACGTTGCCGCCGGCGGGCGGGGCGACCTGGACCGGCAGGCCGCAGGGGTCCTGGGCGGTGGCGGTGCTGTTGTCGGCGGGGGTCGAAAAGGTCTTCCAGAAATCCGTCACCGCGAAGTTCGGCTGATCCATGATCGGCTGGATGTGCGGCGAGGTGCGGTCCGACAGGATGACCGAGCGGCCTTGCGGGTCGTGCCCGGAGACGACGACGCGGAATCGCTGGATCTCGGGGCCGGGCTGGACGGTCGGACCGGACGGGGATTGGGCCATGGTGTTCGCTCCTGGAGTTGTGTTCGGATTCGGCTGTGCCGTCAGCTCAGCGGGATGACCGGCAGCAGCAGGTGCGACGGCCGCTTGGCGTCGTGGTAGATCTTGTGAAGGGTCGTGCGGCTGCTGCAGATGTGGTTGGGCACGTATTCGGCGTTGGTCGCGCCGCCGACGCCGGTCGGCATGTCGGCGCAGGCGATTTCGATGCAGATGCGGTGGCCGCGCCGGAACAGGTTGGCGGTCGCCAGGATCTCGATCGCGTATTCGTTGATCTCGCCCGGCACCACCTTCTTCTGCGCCGCCCGGGTCAGCGGATGCCACGGCCGCCACGGTTTCGACCGCTTCGGGTCGACCGCGCGGTGCGAAGCCTTGAGCCAGCCGCGGGTGATCTCGCGCTCGGCGAGATCGGCCGGGATCTCGCGCTCGCCGTCGCGCACCGAACGCACCGACACGTCGGGCCCGACGTCCTTGAGGATGACGAACCAGTTGGTGTCGTCCTGGTCGATCGCCGCGAACAGGTTGAGCACCGCCGGGCCGGCGATCAGCAGGTCGGCGGGCAGCGGGTCGGTGAGATAGCGCAGCTTCTGCACCGTGTTGGTCTGGGTCGGCGGCATCTGCACGAAGGCGTCGGGCGGCAGTTCGTCGTCGGCGCTCGACGGCGTGAACGGCGCCACCTGCAGGCGCTCCCAGCTGGCGAGGTGGAACTTGGTCCACTGCGTCTCCGGCAGCGGCCAGTCGGTGCCACTGCGCCATTCGTTGGCGCCCATCACCCAGTAGTGCACCGGCGGCTCGTTCATGATGCCGGTGTCGATGTTCTTGAGCCAGTGGTCGTACCAGCGCAGGATTTCGCCGTGCAGCGAGTGGAACGGCCGTTCGAGATGCGCCGGCCCGGCGAACATCAGCTTCTTGGGAACATCGATGTTCTCGAAATAGCACTGGGCGCCGTTGAGATGGGTCTTGTACGTGTAGGCGTACCAGCCGGAGCCGGTGTAGGCCGGCACCTTGATGTCGGCGAAGCTCTTCTCCGCGGCCTGCACCGCCGCTTCGTCGTCGTAGGGGTCGATCAGCAGCTGGAAGTACGGCGGCATGTGCTGACCCTTCTGGGTCAGCACGTTGTAGACGTGGGGATACTGCCGGTAGTCGGGGTTGTTCATCGCCTCCGCCCACAGCGCCTCGCGCTCGGGCGGCAGGGCGGCGGGCTTGCCGCGGGTGCCGTGGATGGCCGCGAAGTGCATGATCAGGTAGCGGAAGAAATGCACGACGCCGCCGGTGTACTCCTCGCGGAAGCTGCCCAGCGTGCCGTAGGCGCCGCGCGGGTCGAGCGGAAAGATCGCCTTGAGGTGCGGCGGGTTCTGCCGTGCGGCGTGGAACTGCTCGGCGCCGAAGCCGGAGATGCCGACCATGCCGACATTGCCGTCGCACCACGGCTGCTTGGCGATCCATTCGATCAGGTCGTAGCTGTCCCATTGCCGCGACCCGCCGCCGTCGGACTTGCCGACGCCGCGCGGCGACCCGATCACATGCACGTAGCCGCGCGACACGAAGTACCTGGTGTCGCCGGCTTCGAGCAGCCCCGCCCACAGCGTCGACCAGGCCGGCTGCGGCGGCAGCGAGTCGGCGACATCCGGTCCCTGCAGGTCCTTGTTGTAGATCGAGAAGGCGAGCAGGACCGGGAGCTTGTCCGGGGTTTCGGGCCGGTAGACGTCGATCGACAGATTGACGCCGTCGCGCATCGGCACGGCGACGTCCTTCTCGGCGATCATGCCGTGGTGGCTCGGCGCCCGGTCGTAGGCGACGGGGGCGCAGTCGCCGGCGATCGGCAGGCGGACGGTCGGGTTCGGACGGTCGGTCATCGCATCGGCTCCTTGCATGCGGTCCGGATGAGGATCGGGTTCGCGGCACTGGTGTCTTCGACGTTCCGACGAGGGGATTTCCGCGATGCAGGAACGTCGAATCCACCACGCCGGCGCGGGTCAGGGCGAGATCTCCTCCAGCACGCGACCCTTGGTTTCGACCGCGAACACCGCGGTGATCGCACCGGCGAAGGCCGCGACCACGCCGAAGGCGAGGAACACGTTCTCCAGCCCGCCGCCGATCATGATGCCGATCGCGGCCGGGCCGATCATCGAGGCGATGTTGCGCCACGCGCCGCCGGCGCCGACGCCGACCGCGCGGGCCCGCGTCGGATAGAGCTCGGGCGTGTAGAGATAGATGCCGATCGACAGCACCGACGAGCAGAAGAACGCGATGCAGACCATCACCAGCACGCGCTCGGCGCTGCCGACGCCGAACAGCCACAGCGAGCACAGCGTGGCGGCCACCCCGAAGAAGGCGAGCGCGAACCACGGCCGGCGGCCGACGTAATCGATGCTCAGCGCGCAGGTGAGGGTGCCGAACAGCCCGACCACCTGGGTGATCAGCCCGTATTGCAGCGCCGTCGCCAGCGGCAGATTGAACACCGTTCGGTACATGGTCGGGACCCAGACGATCAGCCCGAAGGTGAACAGGAAGGCGGCGAACCAGATCACCCACACCACCAGCGTGCGCCGCACGTAGTGCGGGCCGAACAGGTCGGACCACGACGCCGCCTTGTCCTGCGTGGCGACCACCGCCTCGACCGGCGGCAGCGGCCGGCCGGTCAGCCGTTCGGTCTCGGTCTCGATCAGCGTCATCGCGGCCTCGGCCTCCTGGTGGCGGCCGCGCACCGCGAGCCAGCGCGGCGATTCGGGCAGCATGCGCTGCAGGAAGACGACCAGCAGCGCCGGCAGGGCGCCGATCACGAACATGTACTGCCAGCCGAACGTCGGCACCACCCAAGAGCCGAGGAAGCCGGCACTGACCAAGCCGATCGGGAAGATGAGCTCGTACAGCAGGACGAACCGGCCGCGCCCCTTGGCGCGCGCGATCTCGCTGATGTAGACCGCCGCGATCGGCACCTCGCCGCCCAGTCCGAGGCCCTGGACGGCGCGGAACACCAGCAGCGACTGGTAGTCCCAGGCGAACGCGCAGGCCAGGCTCATGATCGACAGCACCAGGATCGACCACACCAGCGCCTTGATGCGGCCGAAGCGTTGCGCCACCCAGCCGAACAGCAGGGCGCCGAGCAACTGCCCGGCGTAACCGATCGAGATCAGGAAGCCGACCTGGGTCGGCGCGAGCTTCCACATCGGCACCAGCGCCGGCAACACGAAACTGATGGCCAACCCGTCGAAGGCGTCGAAGAACGTCGCGATGCCGACGATGATGCGCGCCTTGACGTGCCACCACGACACCGGCGTGCGTTCGATGCGCGCGACGACGTCGTCGACC
>JAVBUK010000319.1:0-4546 GCA_031555345.1 Xanthobacteraceae bacterium
GGTCGAAAAGGCCGAGGTCGCGCTGCCCGAGCCGCCGCCCAAACCGGTGGTTCGGCGCGAGCGGCCGAAACCCGCGCGGCCGCCGGCGCCGGCCACCACCGCGCCGCAGCGGGCGCCGCGCCTCGCCGCGCTCGCCACCGCACCGGCGCAAGGGCAGTTTTCGGCATCCGCGAGTGCAATGCCGAGCTGGAAGGGCCGGATCGTCGCCGCGATCGAGCGCAACAAGCGCTATCCGGCGGATGCCGAGCAGCGGCGCCAGCAGGGCGCGCCCGCGGTCGCCTTCAGCATCGACCGCAGCGGCCGGCTGCTGTCGAGCCGGCTGGTGCGCGGCTCCGGCGTCGCCACCCTGGACCAGGAAGCGCTGGCGATTCTCCGCCGGGCGCAACCGTTTCCGCCGCCGCCTGCCGAGGTCGCCGGCGCGCGGTTCGACTTCACCGTGCCGATCCGCTTTTCGGTGCGATAGGGGGCGCCGGAAGCGGCGCCGCTATCGCGGGGCCGGCGATTGCCGTATGCTTGGTGACAAATCCCCGTTACGCGTGAGCGGATTTGCTGCGCGCCGAGGCGCGGCCCGAGAAGGCCCGGAACTTCTTTCGAATGTGAAGGGAAGCATGTCGGACGATCGCGAAAGCCATTCCCGAACCATCACGTTTTCCAACCCGGCCGGAATCGCCAAACCCATGGGCTATTCCCACGTCGCGGAAGTGGCCGGGCCGTGTCGCATCATCTACATTTCCGGTCAACTCGGTCTGGATGCGACCGGACAACTGGCCGGCGCTTCCGGTGATTTCCAGGCCCAGGCCCGGCAGGTCTTCGAGAATTTGAAGGCGGCGCTGGCCTCGGTGGGGGCGGATTTCGACAACGTCATCAAGTTGAATTCCTATTTCACCGACATTCGCGCCCAACTACCGATCTTCAGGGGATTGCGCGACACCTATCTGAATCCGGCCGGTCCTCCGGCCAGCACGGCGATTGAAACGTCGAACTTGGCTGTGCCCGGGGCTCTGCTCGAAGTGGAGGCCGTGGTGGTATTGCCGATGCAACAGGGCGCGTTGGCGGTATCCGCCAAGACATGAACCTCGCGCCCGAGCGGCGACCCGTCGTGTGCGCGGTTCCCGCCGGCCCCTTGCGCGGGGCGCCGTCGTCTGTTCGGCTGGTGAGGAACGGGTAGCCGATGATCACGCGCGGCGTCACGTCCGGCCGCTCGCGCGATGCTCCTCGGTCAGCACCGCGGCGAGCTCGCGCAGCGACGGGCTGGCCGCCAGCGCCCTGAGATCGACCGGCAGCTTGCGCCGCCAGTTGGGGTATTCATCGACCGTGCCGGGCATGTTGGGCTGGTCGATCACCCCGAGCACGTCTTCCGCCGAGATCACCAACAGCCGGCTCGGGGTGCGCGCCATGAAGCGGGTGAGTGCCGGCAAGGTGATGTCGTGGCCGAGGTCGCAGGCCGCCAGCACCGACGCCAGCGCCCGCCGGGTGGCGTCGCGCTCGGCCTCGTTCTCGCCGGGATCGACCCCGACCGCGCGCTTGATCATCAGGTCGTGGCCGGAGAGCCAGCCGGCGAAGGTCGGCAGGTCGTGGGTGTTGAAACTCACCAGGGCGCCCGCCGGATAGACGTGAGGGTGGAGGAACTGGCCGTCGGCGGCCCGCTCGAACAGCGTCACCCGATAGGTCCACACCCCCCAGTCCGCCGCCACGTCGCGGAATCCGGCCGGCACGGTGCCGAGATCCTCGCCGATCACCAGACAGCGCGTCGCCACCGACTCCTGGGCGACCACCGCCATCATGGCTTCGAGCGGAAAGCGCACAGAGGTGCCGTCGCCGGCGCCGCTGCCTTCCGGGATGACGAACAGGCGGTTGAGGCCGATCACGTGATCGAGCCGAACCGCGCCGGCATAGCGCATCGAGGCGTGCAGGGTCTGGCGCAGCAGTGCGAAGTCCGAACCCACCAGGGCGGCGGGATGGAACGACGCCAGCCCCCAGTTCTGTCCGGCCGGATTGTAGACGTCGGGCGGCGCGCCGACCGATAATCCGCGCATCAGGGAGTCCTGCGCACCCCAGCAATCCGCGCCGTCGGGGGTGACCCCGACCGCGATGTCGAGGTAGAGCCCGATCGGCAGCCGCAGGTAGTGCGCCAGCTCGCGGCACGCGCTCAGCTGCGCATCCGCCTGCCACTGAATGAACTCGTGGAATTCGATCTCGGTGCCGGCATTGCGGCGCACGGTTTCGAACAGGAACGGGGTGGGGCGACGGAACGGGCGCGGCCAGTCCCACCACGGGGCGCGGAACTGCCGCCACAGCGTCTCGAAAGTGGCAAACCGCACCAGCGTGTCGGCGTGCCGCGCGCGGAACGCCTCGAAGTCGTCGTGCCCGGCCCGCTGCGGGTCTGCCCGGAAGGCGTCGAACGCCGCCCGGAGCGCCGCCATCTTGACCTTCGCCACGCCCGCATAGTCGACCTGCTCGCTGGCCCTGAGCCGTTCGATCTCGGCGCCGAGCCCGAGGGCGGCGCGCCCGGGGAAGCCCGGCACCCGCTCGACGTCGATCGCCAGCGCATTGAGAAACAGCCGACTGCTCGGCGAATAGGGGCTGACCTGTCCGTCGAGCAGCGCGTGCAGCGGGTTCAGCGCGATTCCGGCGGCGCCGATCTCGGCGGCCAGGCCCAGCAGCACGGCGAGATCGGAAAAGTCGCCGATTCCCCAGTTGCGTTGCGAGCGCACGCCATAGAGCTGGACCGCGAGCATCCAGACGCCGCGGTCGCGCAACGCCTCCGGCTGGTAGGCGCGGCGTGGCGCGACCAGCACCATCGGGTCGTCGGTGGGCGTCCGGCTGTCGCGCTGGACACGCGGCGGCTGGTACGGCTCGTAGGTGGCCAGGACGTCGATCACCTTGGCGAGCGCCTGCTCGCGGGGCGCGCACCACTCTCCACGGGCGTCGTGGTATCCGGTTTCGACGCCGCAGCGGGCGGCGGCGCTGGCGATGTTGTTCATGGTCGAGTGTCCCGGTTCCGACATTCGCATCCGTTTGCAGCCCGCTCGGTACGACTGTCGGAGCCGCAAGGACACTAGCAACTCTATGATGCTAGTGTGGTTTTGGATCTGAGGTTCCGACGAAGCGCGCGCCGCCAGCGTGCTCGGAAGGTCAAAGCCACCACACTAGGCGGGCGTGGCGATGCTGTGCTCCGACGCCGCCGCCGTCTCGGGCGCGGCGGTGCAGGGTGGTCTCGCGTCGGCGAGCGCGGCGACGAACGCGGCGAACCACGATTGCACCGAACTGGGGCGCAATCGCTGCATCATCGCCTCCCAGCGCTCACGACGTTCGTCCCCCGGCATGATCAGAGCCTTCGAAACCGCCTTTGCGACGCCGTCGATGTCGTGCGGATTCACGAGCAGCGCGGCGTCGAGCTCCTTGGCGGCGCCGGCGAATCGCGACAGCACCAGCACCCCCGGATCGAACGGATTTTGGGCCGCGACGTATTCCTTGGCAACAAGATTCATGCCGTCGTGCAGCGGGGTCACCAGGCCGATCTGTGCGGTGCGGTAGAAGCCGGCGAGCGTCGACTGCGAGAATCCCTTGTTGAGATAGCGAACGGGCGTCCAGTCGGGCTCGCCCAGCGCGCCGTTGGTCTCGCTCACCAGCGCCGCCAGCTCCGCCTGGGTCTGCCGGTAGGACTCGATGATCTGACGCGACGGCACCGCGATCTGCAACAGCGAGACACCGCGCGTCAGCGCCGGTTGACTCCGCAGCATGTGCGCGAAGGCGTGGATCCGGTTGGTCAGGCCCTTCGAATAATCGACGCGGTCGACGCCGATCGCGAGCTTGGCGCCGTGCAGGCTGGAGCGCAGCCGCGACACTTCCGGACGCGCGACCGCCTTGGTGGCGCGGGCCGCGAAGGTCTCGGCGTCGATGCCGATCGGAAAGGCGGCGATGCGGGTGAGGCCGTGACGCGACGAAATGCGGCCGCGTACCACGCCGAGCGCCAACTCGCGCTCGGCGTAGGCGGCGAAATGGTGGACGTCCTGTTCGGTCTGGAAGCCGATCAGGTCGTAGCACAGCATCGCCTCGAACAACTCGCGGTGGTGTGGAACCGCCGCCAGCGACGAGAGCTCGGGGAACGGTGTATGCAGGAAGAATCCGATCGGATGACGGTGGCCGAGCGCGCGCAGTTCCTGCGCCAGGGTGAGGAAATGATAGTCCTGCACCCAGAACAGCGTGTCCGGCCGGCGGAAGCGCATCAGCGCGCGCGCCATGAACGCGTTGGTCTGGCGATAGGATTCATAGTCCTGCGGACCGGTGCGGATCAGGTCGGGGCGGGAATGCAGCGCCGGCCACAATGCCGAGTTGGAGAAGCCTTCGTAGTAGCGGCGGTAGTGGACCGGCGGCAGGTCGACGGTGGCGAGGGCGCCACTGCCGAGCGCCTCGATTTCGGCGAACGCGTCGCTGCTCGGCAGATCCCTGCCCCGCCGGCCCTTGCCCGGCGAGTCCTTGCCCGGTATGTCGCGCGCGCGTCCGCTCGCCCCCACCCAGATCGCCCCCGATCCTCTGACGGCCG
>JAVBUK010000223.1:0-3902 GCA_031555345.1 Xanthobacteraceae bacterium
GGAGGAGTTCTACCGCCGCTTCTACTTGCGCGCCCCGAAGATCGCGGCGATCGTCGGCGAGATGGTCCGCAGCCCGCAGATGATGAAACGCCGACTGCGCGAGGGCGTCGCGTTCTTCGCCTTCCTGCGCCAGCGCCGGGAGTGCGCCACCTGAATCGGCTCGCCGTCACGGCCGACGATTTCGGCCTCGCCGTCGCGGTCAACGACGCCGTCGACATCGCCCACCGCTCCGGGATCCTCAGCGCGGCCAGCCTGATGGTCGCGGCGCCGGCCGCCGTCGACGCGGTCGAACGGGCGAGGGCGTTGCCCGGGCTTGCGGTCGGGCTTCACCTGGTGCTGGTCGACGGCCGGCCGGCGCTGCCGCCCGCGCGGGTCCCCGACCTGGTCGGCCCGGACGGTCAGTTTCGCACCGATATGGCTCGGCTCGGCTTCGACATCGCGTTCAGGCCCGCCGTGCGGCGGCAACTGGTCGACGAGATCACGGCGCAGTTCGACGCCTACCGCGCCACCGGGCTGCCGCTCGACCACGTCAACGCCCACAAGCACTTCCATCTCCATCCGGTGATCGGGGCCGAGGTGATCCGGATCGGGCACGACTACGGTGTCCGCGCGGTTCGTGTGCCGACCGAGCCCGTCGCCGTCGTCGGCGCGATCGAGCCGGGCGCCGGGGGCCTCGCGGGGCGGGTGATGGCACGTTGGACCCGGATCCTGCGGGCCCAGGCGCGCCGCGCCGGTTGGGTGGTGCCGGACGCGGTGTTCGGCCTGGCGTGGTCCGGTGCGATGACCGCGGCGCGGCTGTCCGCCCTGCTCGAACGGCTGCCGCCCGGCTTCACCGAAATCTATCTTCATCCCGCGACCGTCGGAGAATTCCCCGGGCACGCGGCGGGATACCGCTACACCGACGAGCTGGCTGCGCTCACCGATCCGGCCTGCCTGGCCGCCGCGCGCGGATGGCCGTTGGGTGGCTATGGCAATTGCGGTTCGGGATGAACGGCCGGCTGGTGGGGCCTGAAAAGCTCAGGCTTTCAGTGGAGCGGTCTCCAGCGCGGTGTGTTCTGCCGGCGGGCCTTCGGCGCTCACGAGGCGGTTTCGGCCCTGCCGCTTGGCTGCGTACAGGAGTCCGTCGGTACGTTCGAGGAAGTCCCGGGCGGTTTCGCCGGCGCGCCAATCGGCCACGCCGATCGATACGGTGAGGGGGCCGAGTTTGGTATTGGTCGAGCGCTGGACGATCTCCATCGAGCCGATCGAGGTGCGCAGCCGCTCGCCGATCCGCATGGCGACCTGCAGCGCCGCGTTCGGCAGAATGATCACGAATTCTTCGCCGCCGTAGCGCGCCGCGACGTCGCCGACCCGGATGTTTTCCTTCAGGATGCGGGCGATCAGCCGCAGGACGTCGTCGCCCACCGTGTGTCCCCAGGTGTCGTTGAACAGCTTGAAGTGGTCGACGTCGAGCATCAGCAGGCTGAGAGGAGATGCCGCGCGTGCGGCCACCGCGATCTGCTCGCCGAGCGACCGATCGAACTGCTTGCGGTTGGCCAGCGAGGTCAAGGCATCGGTGTTGCTCTCGCGGCGCAGGGCTTCCAGATCATTGCGCATGTTGTCGAGTTCGCAGCGCGCCGTCTGCAGCTCCTGCCGGTAGCCTTCGTTTTCGTTGATGACGGTGCGGGTCTCGTCGACCACGGCTTCGAGCAGCGCGCGCATGTCGGCGAGGCCTGCCGAACCGTCGAGCTGCCGGGTGAGGTCCGCGAACCGGTCGCGATGGTGGGCGGAGGAAGTGATCGCCGCGTCGATCGTTCCGACGGCCTGCTCGATTTCGTTGCCGAACCGCAGGCCGATCTGCTCGACCTGGTCGCCGATACGGAACGTGCCCAGGTACTGGTCGTAGATCCGATCGGCGTCGGTATCGGACAGCGTCCCGTTGGCGGCCAGCGCCTCGTTGATCGCCTGGTTGAGGGCCGGGATGTGCCGCCCCACATATGCGTACCAGAGTTCGAAGCTGGGCGGATCACCGGGAAGTTGAAGCGCCTTGATTCGCTCGAGCGCGTTCTCGGCGACGCGAACGGTGTACTGGTGATCTCGGGTCGTCGGCATGGCCTGGACACAAAGATGACGGCAAACGGGGCGCCTTTGCCGGATATCGGCAATGGAACTTTTCATCCTAATGGGCGCAGATCAAGCCTGTCGTTCACCGGATCCGCCGCGCGGCTGGTGTCCTGGTTCCGACGTTCGTGTCCGTTTGCGGCAAGCTCGGTACCAATGTCGGAACCGAAAGGACACCGGCAACTCCATGACGCCGGTGTGGTTTTGGGTTTGACGTTCCGATCCCGCCTGCGGCGCGCTCTTCATCGGAACGTCAGATCCACCACACTGGTGCGCGCCGCGGATCGGTCGGTCGCGACCGAGCGGAAGACGCGGCAAGCCGACACGACGCGGACGGTCAGGCCTTGCGCTCGGCGACGAATCGCGCCGCCGCCTGCAGCACGGCGGCATTGGCGCCGAACGGCGCCAGGGCGTCGCAGGCCTCGACCACCAAGGTGGCGAGGCGCTGCTTCGACTTGGCAACCCCGAGCAGGCTCGCGACAGTCGCCTTGCCGGCGGCTGCATCCTTGCCGGTCTGTTTCCCGGTGGTTGCGGCATCCCCCTCGATATCCAGCAGATCGTCCGCGATCTGGAACGCCAACCCCACCGCGACGCCGTAGCGGTCGAGGGCGGCGAGGCGGTCGTCGGTGGCTTCGCCCAGGATGGCGCCGGCTCGCGCGCCGAAGCGGATCAGGGCGCCCGTCTTCATGGCTTGCAGGGTCTCGACGTCCGACAGTCGGTGTGGCGGTTGCGTGTCCTTGAAGCGCCCCTCGGCGGCGAGATCGAGGATCTGTCCGCCCACCATGCCGCCGATGCCGGCCGCGCGCGCGAGCCCCGTCACCAGCCTGATCCTTATCGCGGGATCGGGATGCGTCTCCGGACGCGACAGCACGTCGAACGCGAAGGTGAGCAGGCCGTCGCCGGCAAGGATCGCGGTCGCCTCGTCGAATGCCTTGTGGGCGGTCGGTCTTCCGCGCCGAAGGTCGTCGTTGTCCATCGCCGGCAGGTCGTCGTGTACCAGCGAGTAGCAGTGCACCAACTCGAGCGCCGCGCCGGCCATCAGCGCCCGCGTCCGCGGCACGCCGAACAGCGCTGCGGATTCCACCACCAGGAACGGCCGGAAACGCTTGCCGCCGCCGAGGCTGCCGTAACGGAGGCATTCGAGCAGGCGCTTCGGCCGCACCCGTTCATCCTCCGGCGGGGTCGAGCCGAGCAACTGGTCGAGCAGGGCTTCGGTGTCGTCGGCGACTTGGTTGAGACGGTCGGAGAACAGGTCGTGGCTGGTCAAGGTCGTATTCCTGTTGAGCAAGACCCTCGGGTCAACGGGTCAGGTAGCCGGCGTCTTCGAACCAGGCGATCGCATCCTTGAGGGCGTCGATGTACGGGCGGGCCTTGACGCCGAGTTCGCGCTCGGCCTTCGTGGGGTCGAAGAACATGTGGTATTTGGCCATTTTGAGCGCGTCCAGGGTGACGAAGGGCTCGCGGCCGGTGATGCGGGCGGTGGCTTCGGCCACCCATGCGAAAGGGTACAGCGCGCGCCGCGGCATTTTGAGCCGCGGCGGCCGGCGGCCGGTCAGGCGCGCAATGTCGGCCAGCATTTCGGACAACAGAACGTCCTGCCCGCCGAGAATGTAGCGTTCGCCGATCTTGCCGCGTTCCAGGGCGGCGAGGTGGCCGGCCGCGACATCGTCGACATGGACCAGGTTGAGACCGGTGTCGACGTATCCGGGCATATGTCCGCGGGCGGCTTCGACGATCACCCGTCCGGTCGGCGTCGGCTTGACGTCGCACGGTCCGATCGGGGTCGAGGGATTGACGATCAC
>JAVBUK010000038.1:0-3308 GCA_031555345.1 Xanthobacteraceae bacterium
CTTGGTCACTTGCTCAGCTCCTTCAGGCCCAGCCGGATCAGCTTGGCGGTCTCCGCCCCCTCGCCCGCCTCGCGTGCCGCCGCCGCCACTGCGGCGGCCGCCTGCGGCTGTCCATAGCCGAGATTGACCAGCGCCGAGACCGCATCGGCGATCGGTCGGGGCGCCTGCCGCTCCTCGATCGCGCCGGACAGCCGCACGACGGCGGGGTCGAGGGCGGTCTCGGCCGGCGCCTTGTCCTTCAACTCCGTGACGATGCGCTCGGCGACCTTCGGACCGACCCCCTGGGCGCGCGCCACCATCGCCTTGTCGCGGGTGGCGATCGCGGTGGCGAGATCGTCCGGTTTCAGGCTGGAGAGGATCGACAGCGCCACCTTGGCCCCCACCCCCTGCACGGTCTGCAGCAGCCGGAACCACTCGCGTTCGAGGTCCGACTGGAAGCCGAACAGGCGGATCAGGTCCTCGCGCACATGGGTCTCGATCGACAGCGTCACCGCCTCGCCGGCCGGCGGCAGCGCCTGCAGGGTGCGGGCCGAACAGTGGACGACGTAGCCGACGCCGCCGACGTCGACGATCACCGAGTCGTCGCCGTAGCTGTCGAGCGTGCCCTTGAGCTTGCCGATCATGTCGCCGCCATCGCCGTCCGGAGCGCCGCGCTGGCGCGATGATGAGCGTGACAGATCGCGATCGCCAGCGCATCGGCGGCATCGTGGGTCCGCGGCTCGGCTTTCGGCAGCAGAACACCAATCATCATCCGGATCTGCTCCTTGTCGCCGTGCCCGGCGCCGACGATCGTTTTCTTGACCAGGTTGGGGGCGTATTCGGCGACACTGAGCCCGGCCAGCGCCGGAACCAGCATGGCGACGCCGCGCGCCTGGCCGAGTTTCAGGGTCGCGACCGCGTCCTTGTTGACGAACGTCGCTTCGACCGCCGCCTCGTCGGGCTCGAAATCGGCCACCACCCGGGCCAGGCCGTGGTGGATCGTCACCAGGCGGTTGGCGAGGCCGGCCTTGTCGTCGGTCGTCACCGAGCCGCATCCCACCGGCACCAGCCGGTTTCCCATGACGTCGATCACGCCCCAGCCGGTGCGCCGGAGCCCGGGATCAATGCCGAGAATGCGAATCGGTCGGGTCATCCACCCTTGATAGCGCCGCGCTGCCGCCGCGCCTAGAACACCGCGCGGTGCCAGCATCCGGCCCCGCCCAGGCCCCGCGACCCAGTATCAAGCGGTACAATATTATGGCGAAATGCGACGATCTGCGCCGCCGCTCAGGCGCCCATTTTGGCGATCAGGGCGTCCGACACCTCGAAATTGGCGAACACGTTCTGGACGTCGTCATGCTCGTTGAGGGTCTCGATCAACTTCAACAGCTTCTCGCCCTTGTCGTCGTCGACCGGAACGGTGTTCTGCGGCTTCCAGGTGAGCTGGGCCTTGCGCGGTTCTCCGAACCTGGCTTCGAGCGCCTTGGCGACCTCGCGAAAAGTCTCCTGGGAGGCGTAGATCTCGTGTCCGCCCTCGGAGGAGACGACGTCGTCGGCGCCGGCCTCGATTGCCGCGTCGAGCATCGCGTCGGGGGAGGCCACGGCGGCGTCGAATTCGATCACCCCGACCCGGTCGAACATGAACGATACCGCGCCGGTCTCGGCCAGGTTGCCGCCGCTCTTGGTGAAGTAGGAGCGCACGTCCGAGGCGGTGCGGTTGCGGTTGTCGGTCAGTACCTCGACAATGACCGCGACGCCGCCCGGGCCGTACCCCTCGTAGCGGATTTCGTCATACGCCTCGGCATCCCCGCCGATCGCCTTCTTGATCGCCCGGTCGATCGAATCCTTCGACATGTTTTCCGCCCGTGCCGCCAGAATCGCCGCCCGCAGGCGCGGGTTCATCGCCGGATCGGGCAGGCCGAGCTTGGCCGAGACGGTGATTTCCCGTGCCAGCTTGCTGAACACCTTCGACTTGACCGCGTCCTGGCGGCCCTTGCGGTGCATGATGTTCTTGAACTGGGAATGTCCGGCCATGGGGTCCTCTGCGGTTTCGGCACCCTCGCCCCGCGAAGGCGCGATCGACTGGGCGGCCAAGATCGGATGGGGCGACGTTTATAAGACGGCCGGCGCCGGAAATAAAGATTGTCTGTCGGCCCGGCTATTCCCAGAACCCGGGCCGCGCCTCCTCCAGCGGGCCGCCGAGCCGGACGGCGGCGATCCGGACCGCCAGACCGGTCTTGTCGTCGGTCTCCACCGCTAATCCGGCCAGCGTCGCCGGCCCCTTGGCGGGCTCGAATTTCGACGTGGCGATCTTGCGCAGGAAACGGCCGAGCGGCTCGTCCTTGGACATGCCGATCACCGAATCATAGTCGCCGGTCATGCCGGCGTCCGATACGAACGCGGTCCCGCCGGGGAGAATGCGGTGGTCGGCGGTCGGCACATGAGTGTGCGTCCCGACCACGGCGGTGACCCTGCCGTCGAGGAAATGCCCCATCGCCTGTTTTTCGCTGGTCGTCTCCGCATGCATGTCGACCACGATGGCGTCGGCCCCGGTCCGCAGCGCACAGGCGACCAGCTCGCGATCGACCGCCGCGAACGGGTCGTCGAGCGGCTCCATGAACACCCGACCCATGGCGTTCATCACCACGACCTGGGCGCCGTTCTTGGCCTCGACCATGGCAGCCCCGCGCCCGGGCGTACCGGCGGGAAAATTGAGCGGACGAATCAGCCGCGGCGCGCGCTCGATGAACACCAGCGCCTCTTTCTGATCCCACGAATGGTTGCCGAGCGTGATCGCGTCGGCGCCGGCGTCGACCAGGTCGTTGTAGATGGTCTCGGTGATGCCGAACCCGCCGGCCGCGTTCTCGCCGTTGATGACCACGAAATCGAGCTTCCAGTTGCGCACCAGCGCCGGCAACCGATCCACCACGACAGCACGGCCGCTGCGGCCGACAATGTCACCGACGAACAATATGCGCACCGAATCAGACCTCGCGGAAATCGATCACCTCGGCCTCCGTCGACAGGAGGTCGAGGCGGGCGTCGCTCGCCGTGGCGGGAACCCGTGGTATCTCCTGGGCCGCGAACGCGAGCCCGATGGCGATCACCGGCTTGATGTCGCGCAGACGACCGATGGTCATGTCGTAGTAGCCGGCACCGTAGCCGATCCGATGGCCGGCGCGATCGAACGCGGCGAGCGGCACGATCAGGATGTCGGGAAACACTTCCGGCGCCTCGGGCGACGGCTCGCGGATCCCCCAGACCCCCGAAACCAGCGGATCGCCGAACACCCATTGGCGCATCACCAGCGGCTGGCCGCCGCCTTCAAC
>JAVBUK010000394.1:0-2589 GCA_031555345.1 Xanthobacteraceae bacterium
CTGGTCGAAGTGACCCCGAAGTCGATCCGGTTGCGCAAAAGAATGCTCGATCCCAACGATCGCAAGCGCGAGGAGCGCCGCAAGGTCGGCGAAGGGATGTGATGCGAGATCCGGCAGATCCGGTGTTGTGATCGGCCGCAATTCGGGCGGCGTGTCGGCGGCGCCTGGCTGACCGGACGCGCGCAGTCTGCGGGACCACCCATCGGGGCGGATACACCCATCATCCGCCATCCCGACGCGCCAGGCAGAGTATCACGAGGTCGGCAAGCGAATGAGTGGTGTTGGGGCACTGTGCATGCCGCGCGTCGGCATGGAATGCCGTTGCGTAGCGGGAGGGTGATTCGGCGTCGCCGGGCGCTCGGCCCGCAGGAATGACGAGGCTGCGAACCGGTGCCGCCGCATTCCGTCCGTCCCGACGCTCGACGGGCGTCTTGTTTGCAACTAATTCTGTTTTTTATCAATAGATTATGACTCCCTACCATAATAGGGTGAGCGTTAACCATTTGTTAAACGTAATACTTGAAGCGGGACGCACTCATTGGTTCTATTCGCGCCTATGAGCACGATCCTCATCGAGATTCGGCGGGCGGCACCCGATGATGCGTCGGCAGTGGCGGCGACCCACGACGATGCTTGGCGAACGGCCTATCAGGGCATCATCCCCGGCCGCGAGCTCGACCGGCTGATTCGCCGTCGCGGCCCGGAATGGTGGGACGGCGCCATCCGCAAGGGCAGCCGGATTTCGGTCCTGGTGTTCGGCGAGACCATGGCGGGCTACGCCAATTACGGCCGCAACCGCGCCCGCAGCCTCTGTTATGACGGCGAGATTTACGAGCTTTACCTGCGGCCGGAATTCCAGGGCCTGGGATTCGGCCGCCGGCTGTTCACCGCCGCGCATCGCGATCTGGCCAGCAGCGGCCTGAAAAGCCTGGTGGTCTGGGCATTGTCCGACAACGAGCCGGCGATCGGCTTCTACCAGGCGCTCGGCGGTCAGCCGATCGCCCGATCATCGGAGCAGTTCGGCGACAAGGTGTTGGACAAGACGGCCTTCGCCTGGGGCGGCTGAATCGCGATTCAGATCGATCGTGACGCCGACCACGACGGTCGCAATCGCCCGGCGGTTGAATTGCCTGCCTCGGCTCACCCGCCGGCCGTCAGTTTTTCCAATTGAGCCGCGAGGCTTGCGGGATCGCCCTCGATCCGAATGCGCTTGATCCGGGCGGTGGCGCCGCCAGCCAGCGCGACCTGTCGAGGTGCGATTCCGAGTGCCTTGGCCAGGAGACGAACCAGGGCCGTATTGGCTTCGCCCTCGCTCGGGGCGGCGCGCACCCGGGCCTTGAGCACGGCGGCGCCGTCGGCGAGGTGATCAATGCCCTCGATGGCGTCGCGCCCGCCTTTGGGGGTGAGGCGCACGGTGACCATCAGCGCGTCCCCCGCGACCGTCCAGGGGCGCGCCGGCATGCTCAGAACACGTTCGGGTAGATGTAGTAGACGATGATGCGTTCGATGAAAAATATGATTAGAATCAATATGATCGGGGAAATGTCCAAGCCCCCGAGATTGGGCAGGAAGTTGCGGATCGGCCGCAACAGGGGCTCGGTGATCCGGTACAAAAAGTCGCCCACCGTCGCGACGAACTGGTTGCGGGTGTTCACCACGTTGAAGGCCACCAGCCAGGACAGCACCGCCGAGGCAATGAGCAGCCAAACGTAAAGTTGAAGAACGAGCAGGACGATGTCGAGGATTGCGCGCATGTCAGGGGGCCTACCGGAAGACGATGCCTTGATGTAGCGGGTCACCGGCCGGGGAACAAGCGCAAGGGTGTCGAACCGTGGTTGCCGGGTTGCACCATCGTCAAGGCGGCGAATCCTTGACAGCGCGGGAGGCGGGCCGTAAATGGCGCCATTCTGCGCCGCAACGGCCGCTGGGCCGTTGCGCGAGGGGCCGTAGCTCAGTTGGGAGAGCGCCGCAATCGCACTGCGGAGGTCAGGGGTTCAAATCCCCTCGGCTCCACCATCCAACCCCTGTCCGCCCGTCGTTGCATCCAAGCCGCTGCGGCAGCAACGTTTTTTGGCTGAGCCGCGGGTGACCCCGGCGGTCGGCCATCGCGGTCGACGCATTCATGAGCTTCGGTCTCGACGCCGGTTCACGGCAGATGGCGATAATGTCCGGTGATCGGATGACCGAACAATCCGTCTTCTTCCTGTGCGCCGGCGCCGATGTTGTGAATGATCAGCGGCCGTTGTCCGTCCGCAGTTCGCCGGTCCGACACGATGACGATATGCGGCAGCCGGCCCGCAATCATCTGGGTGACGAGATCGCCGGGCCGGTAGTCGCCCGGATCGTTGCTGACCGTCCGTTGAGCGTTGCGCCGCTTGAAATAGGTCTGGAGATTGGGGACCCGGCGATGGTCGATGTTGGTATCCGTCGTCCGCAGTCCCCACAATTTCGGGTACGACGCAAAGTGGCCGGCCATGTCGTCGTGCACCGCTTGCTGCAGGTCGAGCCCGAAAGCCCGGCGGTAGGCGCGGACGACAACGTCGGTACAGACGCCGCGGTCCGGCGCCACATCCCCGTTCGGATAGGACA
>JAVBUK010000089.1:0-4618 GCA_031555345.1 Xanthobacteraceae bacterium
GATGCTGCCGGACGCCACCACAAAGGTGCCGTCCATGAACGCCTCGCCGAGCTTGAGCTCGGGATCGAACATCACCGCAACTTGAGCTTGCCAGGTTTTGAATTGAACGGCGACAAGATCGCCGGTGCCATCGCCAAAACGATAGACCGCCCCGCCTGCGGTCGTGACCTGCAAAGTCCCTTGGCGCACAACGGCTGTCAGGACGGTCCGCAAAAACCAGTCCATCGAAACCTCCAACACCTCCCGTTCTCGCCGAAGCGTCCCGGAGTATCCCCCGGTGGGGCTTCTTCTGGCCCCCTTGAGCGGTCGTGACTTACCAAGTGTACCCAAAAACCTCGATGTCCCGCAATGCTGTCGGCCCCGAGCGGGCATGCATTCGCGCATGCTGTTTTTTGCCATGTTTGGACTGGAGCATGCGGGGCAGTCGCGGTATGGCTGTGCGACCGCGGGGGTCAAATCGGGAGAACTGGATCAGTGTTCTGGCGGCTGCTGCCTTTTACGTTCACGCTCGTTGTGGCTGGCGCCGGTGCCGCCGCGGCGCAGGATTACAGTGCCGGCAAGACGCCGGCGCAGTTGTTCGCGTCCGACTGTTCAGCTTGCCATAAGTCACCGCAAGGTCTCGCCAAAGGAAAGGACGCGAGATCGCTCGCCGGGTTCTTGCGCGAGCATTACACCACCAAGCCGGAGTCGGCCGGCGCGCTCGCCGCCTTCGTGGCCGGCGCGGGCGGTGCCAGTGCGCCCGAAGGCAAGCCGAAGCGGGGCGCGGGGCGTGACAGGCCGGAGCCGGCCGCCGCATCGGCCAGGCCGCGCCGCGGCGAACCGGCCGGCGAGGCGGATCAGGAGCCGAAGCCCAGGCGGCGTGCGACAACGACGACCGCGGAGCCCAGTCCGGGAGAAGACCGGAAACCCGCCGCGCGCCGTCCGGCAGCGGCAGGCGAGGGGCGGCCGCCGGTCGCGGCACGTCCGGGGCGTCCAGAAGGCGGCCGGCCCGGCGCCGAGCCGGCCGCGAGCGGAGAGCCGAAACCGACGGCGCGGACACCGGCGAGCGCGGCACGGCGCGAGCCGGAGAGGGCGATCGAGCCGGCGGCGGCCGACGGCAAGCTCAAGTCCTATACGTCATCCGGCGATGCGGCCCAGGAGGTCAAGACCGACGTTCCCGAGGAGGCGCGCAACGCGACCCGGACGACCCTCGAAGGCTATGCCACCTCGGGTGGCACCGCCGCCACGGCTGCACCACCGACGGCTGCATCAAGTGCAGATGCGCCACCGGTAGATGCGCCGCCCGCGGCCGTGTCACCCCGCCCCTCGGCTTCGACCGTCTCGACGGAAGCGAAGCCGGAAAACGACAAAGCAGCGGAGCATCCCAAGGCCGCAGAACAGTCCGGAGAGGCCGGGCGGCCGGACAAGGGCGAGCGAACCGGGAAGGTCGAGCCGCCGGACCAGGCGCCGAGCCCGACACCGCAGCGACCGCGCCGCGCCGTCGCCCCGGTCGAGAGTGAATCTCCGGCGGAATCCCAGTAAGGGGCCGCGATCCCCGGGTTGCGGCGCGCTGCGGCCCGGGACGCCGGATCGAACAGGCAGGAGTCGGGCGGCGTGAACCCCCGGCTCCTGCTTTTAGCTGCGTCCAGTGTGGTGGATTGGACGGTCCGGTCACGCTTGCGGCGAGCGTTTCACCGGAACGTCAAATCCAGAATCACTCGCGCAGAGGCGCTCGGCGAAGCCGGCGACGCTTACGCTTTGTCGTCGGCCGCCTCACCCGGCTGCTCGGCGACGACGTCGTCGTCGTAATCGGCCTCGTCGGGATGCTCGAACAGACTCTTGGCGGCCAGTTTGGCGGCCTCTTCCTCCTCGTCGCGACGGTTGAGGACGTCCTCGCCGCGGGCGATGCGCTCGGCTTCCTCGGCGCTGCGGGCGACGTTGATGGTGATCGTCACCTCGACCTCGGGATGCAACACGACCGGCACCTTGTGCAGACCCAACGTCTTGATCGGCGCGTGTATGGCGATCTGGCTGCGGTCGACCGAGAACCCGCCCTGTTCGAGGATCGACACCAGATCGCGGGCCGACACCGAGCCGTACAACTGGCCGGTTTCCGACGCCTGACGCACGACCACGAAGCTCTGGCCGTCGAGTTTTTCGCCGACCTTGTGGGCCTCGCCTTTGAGCTCGAGGTTGCGCGCCTCCAGCTGCGACTTCATCGACTCGAACTTGGTCTTGTTGTCCTTGGTGGCTCGCAGCGCCTTGCCCTGCGGCAGCAGGAAATTGCGGGCATAGCCGTCCTTGACGCGGACGACGTCGCCGATCTGGCCGAGCTTGGCCACGCGTTCCAGCAGAATGACTTCCATGATCTCTTCTCCATTGGTCGTTCGTCGGATGTTTCAGGCCGACGGTGGTCGCGATGGACCACCCCGGCCGGCAAATCGTGCGCGCAGGTCGAACACGCCGTCGGTGAGGCCGAGCATGAGCACCAGCAGCAACGGCCATTGCAGAAACAGGCTCGCCATGTAGGCGCAGACCAGCACCAGGGCGCGCAGTTGCAGCGGCCGCGTGAGCGCGTGCAGCACGGCGAAGCCGAGGATGATATGGGCGACCGCCAGGCCCGCGGCGAGCAGGCGGGCCAGTATGCCGGCCAGGTCCGGCAACGCCGCGGCGGCGGCCGCGGCGATCAGGGCGACGGCGGCGCCGCGCGGCAGCCTGAGGTCGGCGAAGTCCGTCCACGGGCGCCGTAGGCGGCCCGACATGCTGACGATCCGTCCGGCCAGCCAAAGATTGAGCGCGCCGGTTGCCGTGGCGGTCGCCGCCGCCATCGGCGGAATCAACAGCACCAGGAGGTCGAGGAAGGCGTGCGGATCACTCACGCCGGGCAGCACGAGCGGGGCGTTCCGCGGCAGCTGATACTGGATCCGCAGGAATTGTTCGAATCCGGCCTTGAGCGTCGGTTCCAGGCCGGCGTCCGAACTCCACGCCTTGACCAGGCCGATCGCGATCGTCACGGCGCCGAGCACGCCCACCCAGATGACCAGGCGGCCGGCAGGGTACCATTCCAGCGGGCCCGGCGCGCCAGGGTCGGATGCCCCCGCCGTGCCGGCAGCCGGCCGCGCCAGCAGGGTGAGATAGCTCAGCCACCACGCCGGGAGTCCGATCGCGAACAGAAAGACCAGGAACAGGAAACCGATGTTGGACGCGGCCAGGGCGAGGGTCGAAACCGCCGCGGCCAGCAGCGCCACCCCATGGCCCCACCCCAGACCGGCGATCAGGATCGGCAGCGGTGCGAGTTGCGCCAGCAACAGCCCGAGCGGGGAACCGGTCACGATCGACGCGAACAGCAACGCTGTCGCGGCTCCCGCAATCAGTCCGGTCAACAGGAACTGCGCCAGGAATTGCGCCATGACTCAAGCTGTCCCGCTCGGAGGCGGTTAGAGACGGATCAGACGCCCGTCCCAACCTCGCAAGGACGCGGAAAGAGCTCCGCGTCCCATGACCGTGTCTTTGTCCCGCCGACGTGTCTTTTTCAGTCGGCGACCGTCGACGGCGCCGCTGGTCAGCGGATCATGTACGGCAGCAGCCCGAGGAAACGCGCCCGCTTGATCGCGGCGGCGAGTTCGCGCTGCTTTTTCGCCGAAACGGCGGTGATGCGGCTCGGTACGATCTTGCCTCGCTCGGAAATGTACCGCTGCAGCAGCTTGATGTCCTTGTAGTCGATCTTCGGCGCGTTGTCGCCCGTGAACGGGCAGGTCTTGCGACGGCGGAAGAACGGGCGACGGGCGGCGTTCGGGGAAAAGGCCATGGCGCTTACTCCTCGGTTGCGGCGACGCCGCTCTCGGCTTCTTCACGCGGGCGGCGATCACGGAACCGCTCGCCGCGCTCCCCGCGCTCGCCGCGATCTCCACGGCGGTCGTCGCGCCGGTCGTCACGGTCGGACTTGCGCATCATCGCCGACGGTTCGGTCTCGTGCTCGTCGACCCGGATGGTCAGGGTGCGCAGGACGTCTTCGTTGATGCGCTCCTGGCGTTCCATCTCGATCACCGCCGCGGACGGGGCGTCGATGTTCAGCAGGGTCAGGTGAGCCTTGCGGTTCTTGCGGATGCGATAGCTCAGGGATTTGACGCCCCAGTACTCGGTCTTTTCGATCTTGCCGCCGAGCTGCTCGATCACGCCCTTGTACTGGGTGGTCAATTCCTCGACCTGCTGCGCCGACAGGTCGGGGCGCGCAAGATATACGTGTTCATATAACGGCATGCCGTTGCCTCTCCGTTTTGCGTGCTCGTCCCGGCGCCAAGCCCCTCGTGCCCTTCGGGAAAGGCTCGAATGCTCAGAAGGCGGAAACACGGGACGCCGGGCCGATGAGCCCTGTCTGGCGCTCGGGGGGCGATGACCTCCGGCGCGCGACCGTCCGTTCAGCTCCCGGCCGGGATAGAGCGGAAGGCCGCGGTTATACGGATTTCCCCGGGGAATGCAAGGTTCGGCGCGTCGGCGACAGGGCTCCGAACTCGGGTTAACGTCGTTTTTTGTCTTGCGGGAAGTCTGGTTTTGTAGGGGCCCCTGATTCGGAGCCCTCGCCATGACGTTTGCGGCCGCTGCCCCCGAGAAGTCGCGCCTTCGCGCCCTGCTGGATCAT
>JAVBUK010000157.1:0-10384 GCA_031555345.1 Xanthobacteraceae bacterium
AGTCCGGACGCGTCATGCGTGCAGGGCGGACCAAAATCGCGAATTCCTTTTCGCTGACAAGCCCTGAGCGCAGCGCCTCGTCTTTCAGCGTGGTGCCGTTCCGGTGCGCGGTCTTCGCGAGTTTTGCGGCGTTGTCGTAGCCGATCTTCGGCGTCAGCGCGGTCACCAGCATCAACGAGCGTTCCATCGACTCGCGGATGCGGCTTTCGTTGGCGCGAATGCCGGCCACGCAATGGTCGGTGAAGGACCGTGCGGCATCGGCGAGCAGCCGGATGGATTGCAGCATGCCGTGGGCCAGCACCGGCTTGTAGACGTTCAACTCGAAATGCCCCTGGCTGCCGGCGACCGTCATCATCGCCTGATTGCCGAACACCTGGCAGCACACCATCGTGAGCGCCTCGCACTGGGTCGGATTGACCTTGCCGGGCATGATCGACGAGCCCGGTTCGTTTTCGGGCAGGATCAACTCGCCCAGGCCCGACCGCGGTCCGGACGCCAGCAGCCGGATGTCATTGGCGATCTTGAACAGGCCGGTGGCGGCGGCGTTGATCGCCCCATGGGCGAACACGTAGGCGTCGTGCGCCGCCAGCGCCTCGAACTTGTTTTCCGCCGACGTGAACGGAAGCCGGCTGTGGTCGGCCAGCCGGCGCGCGAAGGCGACGGCGAAGTCGCGTCTGGTATTGAGCCCGGTTCCGACCGCGGTGCCGCCCTGGGCCACGGGATAGAGGTGCGCGAGGCCGTCGCGGATGCGCGCCATCGCCGCCTGCACCTGCGCGGCGTACCCGGAAAACTCCTGTCCGAGCGTCAGTGGCGTCGCGTCCTGGGTGTGGGTCCGTCCGATCTTGACGATGTCGGCGAAAGCCTCGGCCTTGGCGTTCAGCGCCGCGTGGAGGTGGGCGAGCGCCGGATCGAGCAGAACGGCAATCTCGGTCGCCGCCGCGACGTGCATGGCGGTCGGAAAACAGTCGTTCGACGACTGGCTCAGGTTGACGTGGTCGTTGGGATGCACCGGCGACTTGGCGCCGCGCGCCGCCCCCAACAGTTCGTTGGCCCGGTTCGCGATCACCTCGTTGACGTTCATGTTGGTCTGGGTGCCGGAGCCGGTCTGCCACACCACCAGCGGGAAGTGGTCGTCGAGCTTGCCGTCGGCCACCTCGTCGGCCGCCTGGACGATCGCGCGCATGCGCGTCTGGTCGAGATCGCCGAACGCATGATTGACTTCGGCAGCCACTTTCTTGATCAGGGCGAGGGCGCGGATGATCGGAGACGGCATGCGCTCGGCGCCGATGCGGAAATGCCGCCGAGACCGTTCGGTCTGGGCTCCCCAGTAGCGATCCGCCTCGACCTCGATCGGGCCGAAGCTGTCGGTTTCCGTGCGGGTGGCGGTCATGGTGCAACCTCGTGTGTGCCATCGGGGGCGGCGCCCGGGGACAAAACGGTCGATGGCCGGGTGAGGTTTCGATTGCCGCCCGCGCCGGCGGCGGATCCCGGCGCGGCCGAGGGCTGCGGGTCGGCGAATCCCGACCCGACCAAGGACACCGGACGTCCTGGGACATTACCCGTCCTGGGACATCGCATGTCCTGTCGAATCCCAAGCACGCGCGTTCCCGCCCGGGGCACCCGACGTCGAATTCCGGGCGCCGGCCGGCGCGGGGCTACTTCTTTTTTGGGACCAGATCGAGTCGGACGACTGCGCCGCCGTCGTCCGGCGCCGCGGTCTTCTGGTCGTCCGGCTCGGCGGACGAGGGTGGCGCCTGCGGTTCGTCAGGGAGCGTGTCGGGCGCGCCGGCGTCACCGTGCGGGGTCAGCCCGTCCTCGGTGGCGGCGGAGAACTGAAGCTCGAATTGAACCGACGGATCGAAAAAGCCCTTGATGGCGGCGAACGGCACCACCAGCCGCTCCGGAACGCCGTTGAACGACAGCCCGACTTCGAAGGTGTCTTCGCCGACCTTGAGGTCCCAGAACTGATGCTGGAGCACGATGGTCATCTCGGTCGGATACTGCGCCTGCAGCCGCGGCGAGATCCGCACACCCGGCGCGGTGGTATCGAGCGCGACGAAGAAATGATGGTCGCCCGGCAAACCCCTCTGGGCGACATCGGCAAACACGGTACGCACGAGTCCGCGCAAGGCGTTCTGGGTCAGGATATCGTAGCGGATATGGTCGACGCTCATGGCTGCTTCCGCGAACCACCCGCAAGGCGGCCCGATGGCCCGATGACAATAAGGTGGAGGCTTCTGTTGCCAGGTGCCTCCGAACCCCGCCTGCCGGAGCTTAACCCGTCAGGGCTTTGGTCGGTCTTTCAAACCGCATTACGCGGCCTGAGCAACCGGAGCATAGTTGTCGTTGGCAACTATGAAATTGGCCCGATAACGGCGGAACCATGCCGAGCAAAAGCGCGCCCTTTACGCCCTCGTCGATCCTGTTTCGCCCCCGCCACTGGTGCCTTCGTCCGGCTTGCGCCGGTCCCCGCCCCACCAACGATCGGGGCGGCCTGATAGCACCACTGGTGGAGGCGCCGGGTACTGCCCCCGGGTCCGATGGGGTTATTACGACGGCCGTTTATCGCCATAGCCGGCTTGCGCCGGCACCCGACAATATAGGCGGCGACGCGCGAGGAAAAAAGAGCCATCGCAGGCCGTGAACAGGGACCGGCGCGCCGGCGGGTCGCGCATTCGAGCCGGACGGTTCGGGAACTAAGGTGAGTCGTCGTCAGCGCCACCCGGGAACACCGCGATTCTGCATCGGGATGCTGGCGCAACGCGGTATAGCGGGCCAGGGTGTTGCCGGCTCATGATCGTGCGCCGTCGGGCGGACCGTGTTGTCCACGACACCGTCGCACCGGTGACGCAATGTCGCATGCCCGGTCGAGCGTAGACGGCCGGCCACGCCAGCGGTTTTCGAGCCGTCGTCTGTCGCGTTCCCCGCGTGCTGGGGCGCGACCCCCGGGGGGGTCGCGGATTGTGTCGGGCCAAAAGCGCTCGGCCCTGCAAAATGCTGGGGGCAACGGCACCGGTCGGGCTGGCCGCACGCGCTCGGGTTCGGCATCGTGCGCGCGGTCGATCCAATGCGGGGGGCCTTCGTCGTCGTTGTCGCGAAACGAATCCGGGCACAGGCAGGTGCTGATGCACTCGATTCATAAACCTGCTGGTGCTGACGCACTCGGTTCGCAAGCTTGCTGGTGTTGACGCACTTGTCGGACTTTGCGGGCCAGCCTTGGAACTTTGTTTCCCCGGCGGCGACGCCACCTTTGCATTTTGACCTGGGCAGCCTTGTGCTAGGAACTTGACTGGGTATGGCGGCCTGCGCTCAATTCGCGCACGGCCAGCAGGAGGAGTTGGTATGTCGGAGGGCGTTCAGACCTCGCCAGTGTCGTCCGGGGGCGACTCGCATCGGCTTTCGGGGGCGCTGGTTCCCATCATTATCGGCGTCGTCGCCGCTTTGAGTTCGTGGACGACCGACTCCAACAACATGGGTGGCCTGATCCTGCTGGTGGTGGGATGCGCGCTGGCGATCCTCGGGGGCGCCATGATGGTGATGCGGATCACGGTGCGCGGGCCGCGCGACTATTTCGGCGGCTTGGCCCTGGTGGCCATTGCGTTGTTCGCGATCTGGGCCTCGAGCAATCTGCAGGGGATGACCGTTTTCGCCTTCGGGCCGGGCACTGCGCCCCGGCTGTTCGCCGGCGCCCTGGTGGCGCTCGGTCTGGCGGTCGCGGCGGTGGGCTGCTTCGACGACGGACCGGGCCTCGAGGCCTGGGCGATCCGCGGGCCGTTTTTCATCACGCTGTCGACCATCATTTTCGCGCTGACCATCCGTCATGTCGGCCTGGTGATCACCAGCTTCGTGTCGATCTGCATTGCGGCGGCGGGGAGCCGCGAGAGCCGGGTGGTGGAGACGATCATCTGGGGCGCGGTCCTGACCGTATTCTGCGCGGTGCTGTTTCCCTACGTGCTCAACCTGCCGATGCCGCTGTGGCCGCAGAACCTCAGGCTCGACAACGTCTTCAGCATCCGCTGACCGCCGCAACCGCATTTTGAGTATTGGACGATGTTGGATCTCATTCAAAACCTCGCGCTCGGCATGAGCGTGGCAGCGTCACCGGTCAATGTCGGTCTGTGTCTGCTGGGAGCGCTGGTCGGCACGCTGATCGGCGTGCTGCCCGGCATCGGTCCGCTGGCGACCATCGCCATGCTGCTGCCGATCACCTTCGGGTTGCCGCCGGTCGGCGCGCTGATCATGCTCGCCGGCATCTATTACGGAGCGATGTACGGCGGGTCGACCACCTCGATCCTGGTCAACATCCCGGGCGAAGCCGCATCGGTGGTCACCACCCTGGACGGCTTCCAGATGGCGCTGCAGGGCCGCGCCGGTCCGGCGCTGGCGATCTCGGCGATCGGCTCGTTCTTCGCCGGTTGCGTCGCCACCGTGCTGGTCGCTGCGCTCGGTGCCCCGCTCACCGCGGTCGCGCTGATGTTCGGCCCGGCCGAATACTTCTCCCTGATGGTGCTCGGGCTGGTGTTCGCCGTGGTGCTCGCCAAGGGCTCGATCCTCAAGGCGATCGCCATGATCCTGATGGGCCTGCTGATGTCGATGATCGGGTCCGACATCGAGACCGGTCAGTCGCGCATGGCGTTCGACGTTCCCGAGCTGTCGGACGGCATCGGCTTCGTCGTGGTGGCCATGGGCGTGTTCGGATACGCCGAGATCATGCGCAATCTCGAACACACCTCCGCCCGTTCGGTCGTCAACGCCAAGCTCTCGGGTCTGATGCCGACCTGGGCCGACCTCAAGGCCTCCGCCTCGGCGATCGGCCGCGGCACGGTCCTGGGCTCGATCCTCGGCATCCTGCCGGGTGGCGGTGCCACCATCGCGGCCTTCGCCGCCTACACCTTCGAAAAGAAGATGTCCAAGCATCCCGAGCGCTTCGGCAAGGGCGTGATCGAGGGTGTGGCGGCGCCGGAGACCGCCAACAACGCGGCGGCGCAGACCTCGTTCCTTCCGCTGCTCACTCTCGGCATTCCGCCGAACGCCGTGATGGCGCTGATGGTCGGCGCGATGACCATCCACGGCATCGTGCCCGGCCCGCAGGTCATGACCAAGCAGCCCGAGCTGTTCTGGGGCATGATCGCCTCGATGTGGATCGGCAACCTGATGCTGGTCGTCATCAACCTGCCGCTGGTCGGGATGTGGGTCCGCCTGCTGCGCGTCCCCTACCGCCTGCTCTATCCGGCGATCCTGATCTTCTGCGCGATCGGCGTGTACTCGCTCAACAACTCGCCGTTCGACGTGTTGATGGTGGCGTTCTTCGGCATCATGGGCTACTGGCTGGCCAAGCACGATTTCGAGGCGGCGCCGATGATCCTCGGGTTCGTGCTCGGCCCGTTGATGGAGGAGAACCTCCGCCGCGCCATGCTGATCGCCCGCGGCGATCCGACCACCTTCCTGACACGGCCGATCTCCGCCGGCCTGCTGGCGCTGTCCACCCTGCTGCTGGTCCTGGCGGTGCTGCCGATGATCCGCAGCACGCGCGAAGAGGTGTTCGTCGAGGATTGAGCTGCCGCAACGGCAACGGATGCCAAAGGGGCGGCGCAAGCCGCTCCTTTCGCGTTTTCGCGGCGGCCGGTGCGGCGGGCCGGCCCGATCGGTCCCCGAGCACGAAGTGAACGGGCGACCCGGTACGACGGCTTTCCGCCGCCGCAGCCGCGGGCTACAAGTCGGGACAGGCCGACTCGAAGCCACGAGAGGACCCGTGCGGCAATATCTCGATCTGTTGCAACGAATCCTCGCCGAGGGGGTGGAAAAGCGCGACCGCACCGGCACCGGAACGATGTCGGTGTTCGGCCATCAGATGCGCTTCGACCTCGCCGCCGGGTTCCCGCTGGTCACCACCAAGAAGCTGCATCTCAAGTCGATCATCCACGAGCTGCTGTGGTTCCTGGCCGGTGACACCAACATCAAGTACCTCACCGACCACGGCGTCACCATCTGGAACGAGTGGGCGGACGCGAACGGCGATCTCGGGCCGCTCTACGGCCGGCAATGGCGGTCGTGGCCGGCGCGCGACGGCGGCACCATCGACCAGATGTCCCAGCTGGTCGACCTGGTCCGGCGCAATCCGGATTCGCGCCGTCTGGTCGTCACCGCCTGGAATCCGGCGGATGTCGACCGCATGGCGCTGCCGCCGTGCCATTGCCTGTTCCAGTTCTATGTCGCGCGCGGGCGGCTGTCGTGCCAGCTCTACCAGCGCTCCGCCGACGTGTTCCTCGGCGTGCCCTTCAACATCGCCTCCTACGCGTTGTTGACCCTGATGCTGGCGCAGGTCGCCGGGCTGCAGGCGGGCGAATTCATCCATACCTTCGGCGACGCGCACCTCTATCTCAATCACCTCGATCAGGCCCGGCTGCAGGTGTCGCGCCCGCCGCGCGCGCTGCCGCGGATGACCCTCAACCCGGCAGTCGAGGATCTGTTCACCTTCGCGTATGGCGATTTCTCGCTCGACGGCTATGATCCGCATCCCCATATCAAGGCCGCGGTGGCGGTCTGAGCCGGACCGGCCGGGAGGCGACGCCGACAGGGACGGGGTGTGATGGAGATCGTTTTTGTCGTCGCCATGGGCGGCAACGGCGTCATCGGACGCGCCGGGGGGCTGCCCTGGCGGCTCAAATCCGACCTGCGGCACTTTCGCGCGTTGACCTTGGGCCACCCTGTCCTGATGGGTCGCAAGACCTATTTGTCCATCGGCAAGCCGCTGCCCGGGCGGACCAACATCGTGGTGAGCCGGCAGGGCGGGCTGGCGATCCCCGGGGCGGTGGTGGCGCCGAGCGTGGCGGCCGGTCTCGAGGTCGCCGGCGGCGATGCGCTCCGGCGCGGGGTCGGGGCGATCATGGTGGTTGGAGGGGCCGACATTTATGCCCAGTTGTTCGCGGCCGCGAGCCGTCTGGACGGCACCCACGTGCACGCGTGCCCGACCGGCGACAGCCACTTTCCGACGATTGCCCCGGCCGAATGGCGCGAAACCGCCCGACAGGATCATGCTGCCGGTCCGGGTGACGATGCGGCCTTCACCGTGTCGACCTACCGCCGCAACGACGGGCCGTTAACCTCTCGCCGTGCCCCGGCGCGTTGAAAGGCCAGGGCGCAACCCCTATAACCCGGTGCCGGAGTGGCACTAAGGACCGGCCAGAAACTGGATCGAGCCGGGCGGTCGAGGAGATTGTCAAGATGCCGTGGAACAACCAAGGCGGCGGGCCCTGGGGCTCGGGTCCCAAGGGACCCTGGGGCTCGGGTCCCCAGTCATCCGGGCCGACGCCGCCCGATCTCGAGGACCTGCTGCGCCGCAGCCAGGACAAGCTGCGCTCGATCATGCCGGGCGGCAATGTCGGCGGTGCCAAGGGCGCGGTCATCGTCGCGCTGGTGGCGGTCGTGCTGTGGGGCATTTCCGGGTTCTTCCGGGTCGATCCCGACGAGGTCGGCGTGGTCCTGCGGTTCGGCAAATATGTCCGCTCGGTCGGTACCGGCCTCAACTATCATCTGCCTTATCCGATCGAGACCGCGCTGACCCCGAAGGTCCTCACCAACAACGCCATCAATGTCGGCATGCGGCTGTCCGAGGAACTGCGGCGCGGCGGCACCACCACGGTGTCCCGTGACGTGCCCGAAGAGAGCCTGATGCTCACCGGCGACGAGAACATCGTCGATATCAATTTCACGGTGTTCTGGCGGGTGAAGTCGACGACCCCGACCGGCGTCTCGGACTACCTGTTCAACATCCAGAATCCGGAAGTCACCGTGAAGGCGGTGGCCGAAAGCGCGATGCGCGAAGTCGTCGGCCGTTCGGAAATCTCGCCGATCCTCACCGGCGCGCGCCAGACCACCGAGAACGCGGTGCAGGAACTGATGCAGAAGGTGCTCGACGACTACCGGGCCGGCGTGCTGGTCGCCCAGGTGCAATTGCAGAAGGTCAGCCCGCCCTCCCAGGTGATCGACTCGTTCCGTGACGTGCAGGCCGCGCGGATCGACCAGGAGCGGGCGCAGAACGAGGCCCAGACCTACGCCAACCGGGTGGTGCCCGAGGCCCGCGGGCGGGCGGCGCAGATCCTCCAGGCCGCCGAAGCCTACAAGGAGCAGACCGTCGCCGAGGCCAAGGGCCAGGCGGCGCGCTTCACCAAGGTGCTGGACGAGTACAAGAAGGCCCCCGACGTCACCCGCCAGCGCATCTATATCGAGACGATGGAACGGGTGCTCGGCACCACCGACAAGATCATCCTCGATTCGCCCTCCGGCGGAGGCGTCGTGCCCTATCTGCCGCTGAGCGAATTGTCGCGGCGTCCCGCGTCGCAGAACCCGTCGGGAGGCTCGCGATGAAGAACCCCTTGGCCGGCGGCATCCTCGCCGTCATCGTCGTGCTCCTGCTGATCGTGGGCTACGGCGCGCTGTTCACCGTCCACCAGACCCAGCAGGCGATCGTGGTGCGGCTCGGCGACCCGGTGAAGACCGTCACCGAACCGGGCCTCAACTACAAGCTGCCGTTCATCGACAGCGTGATCTTCATCGACAAGCGGATTCTCGATCTCGAGAACCCGGCCCAGGAGGTGATCGCCTCCGACCAGAAGCAGCTGGTGGTCGACGCGTTCGCCCGCTATCGCATCCGCGATCCGCTGCAGTACTACCAGGTGATCAAGACGTCGGAACGCGCCACCTCGCAGCTGTCGACCCTGCTCAACTCGGCGCTGCGTCGGGTGATCGGCGAAGCGACCCTGACCCATGTGGTGCGCGACGACCGCGCGGCGCTGATGGCCCGGGTGCGCGACTATCTCGACGCCGAGGCCAGCAAGTTCGGCATCCAGGTGATCGACGTGCGGATCCGGCGCGCCGATCTGCCGGAGCAGAACAGCCAGGCCATCTACGGGCGCATGAAGACCGAACGCGAGCGCGAGGCGGGCGAACTGCGTGCCCAGGGCAGCCAGAAGAGCCAGGAGATCCGCGCCCGGGCCGACCGCGACGTGACGGTGCTGGTGGCCGAAGCGACCTCCAAGGCCGAGCAGCTGCGCGGCGACGGCGACGCCGAGCGCAACCACATCTTCGCCGACGCCTACAACCGGGACCGCGACTTCTTCGGGTTCTATCGGTCGATGCAGGCCTACGAAGCGGCCCTCAAATCGAGCGACACGCGCCTGCTGTTGAAGCCGGATTCCGACTTTTTCCGCTTCTTCGGCGATGCGGCCGGAAGGGGCGGGTCGGGGATGGCCGCGGCGGCGAAGTGACCGCCGGCACCCACCACGCCGGCAGGCGAAGTGGGCTTGCCGGCGAGCGGTTTGGTGATCCTGGCCGGCCGGCGGGTGAAAAACCGCGCACGGCCGGTTGATGGCAGCAGGACGGCATCCGTGCCGTCCTTGCCCGTCGGGGGACGAGCGTATGCGTGACTTTGTCGTCGCCCTCGGGCTGGTGCTGGTGATCGAAGGGATCTTGTTCGCGGCGTTCCCGCAGTTCGCCAAGCGGGCGGTGGAGGCGGTCACCCAGACCCCCGAGCCGGTGCTGCGGAGGATCGGGATCGGCTGCGCGGTCGGCGGCCTGCTGGTGGTCTGGCTCATCCGTGGCTAGGCGCTTCGCTTCCGTTCCGGAAAGCCGCTATTCCGCCCCAATCGACCCCAATACGAAAACCGACCGCTCGGTTCATCGTCTTGTCGGGCGCGAACCTCGATCCCGGCGCTCAAGAACCGCGCCGATCCCTGGTGTGGTGGAGTTGACGGTCCTATCTGTCTTTCGGCGCGCGCTTCGTCGGAACGTCAAGTCCAAAACCACCCTGGCGTGATCGAGCGGGCGTATGATTTCGCGGCCGACGCATTCTCCGCCGGAGCATGGCCGCGGGTGGTCCCCGAAACGCTCCAGCGGAGTTGACCCGAAAGGTCACTTGCGCCGCTGTTACCGCCGGCGCAGTGTGCCGGAACCGTCCAAGGAGATCCTCGACCCAGGGGCGCCCTCAACGACATTGCCCGCCACCTGCGCCGCCCCGCCCGTGCGGCCGCGGTGGCGACTTTCCTGGCCTTGACCGTGCCGTCGGTGCCGGCACAGGCCCGCGGTCCGGACAACATCGCCGACGTCGCCGAAAAGGTGATCGACGCGGTGGTCAACATCTCGACCTCGCAGAACGTCAAGAACAGCGAAGGCCAGAATACGGTCCCGGTTCCGCAATTGCCGGAAGGCTCGCCGTTCCAGGATTTCTTCGATGAGTTCTTCAAGAACCGCGGAGGCCAGGACAATGGCGGCTCGCAGAAGGTGCAATCCCTCGGTTCGGGCTTCATCGTCGATGCCGAGCAGGGCATCGTTGTCACCAACAACCACGTCATTGCCGACGCCGACGAGATCGAGGTGAATTTTTCCG
>JAVBUK010000121.1:0-12197 GCA_031555345.1 Xanthobacteraceae bacterium
TGACCGTCCGCTTCGACGATCCGGTGCGGCAGGAAATCCGAAACACGGTCCGGGCGATGAATGATGCCTGGACCAGGGGGGATCCGGCGGACCTGGTCCGGTTCTTCCATCGCGACATGGTCGCCATCACGCCGGTCGATCGCGCGCGTCGCAATGGTGGCGCCACCTGTGTCGCCGGCTGGACCGGCTTTGGTGCGGCGGCCGGCATTCATCGGCGGCGGGAGGTCGACCCGGTCGTTCATGTCTGCGGCGATGCCGCCATCGTCGCCAATGACTACGGCATGTCGTTCGACATGGGCGGACGGACGATCGATGCTGCCGGACGCGACAGGTTATTTTTTGCCAAGGAGAATGGCCGGTGGGGGGCTGTCGCCGACCATTTCTCGCCCGGTCCGGACTGACACCGGGTCTTGGGGTACTGCGCGCAATGCGCGAATCTCAAAGAAACATAAACAAAAAGTTGTATCTGTTTTGACTTATGTGGCTGAAATGCTGACAATCAGCCAGATTCAGCCGAACGTAGCATTTGCGCGGCAGGGGTTGGGGTATACGTATTGAAACGTAGGCGATGGTAGGCGCGTAGCCTGCAGGTACCCAGACGCACCCCCGCCGCGGCGATGCCGGAGCCGCGGCGGGATGTCGTTTTTGCGGCGCAGGCCGCCGTTGAACCCGTCACGCGAGCCAGCTGCAAGCTCACCTGAACACCGGTTGGACGAAAGCGTGAATTTTTCCGGATTGGTTTGACGCAACAGGTGCCGTTCGGAAATCTGGCCGATCGCCACACCAAAGCCGCACCGTTGCCTGCCGCGACGCCACCATGGCATGCGCGGCCGCCGAAATCCGCGGATCGAGATCGTTTCAATCCGGTTGGGACATTATCGCAGGGTGCCGCAACCTGTAGCTGTGATTTGCGTTCCAGGTTGCGGGATGCCTCGCGGCCATGCGGCAGGCCCGCATGGCCGCGAGGTGTCGAAACGTCACTTGCTCTTGTAGGCGATGACGTCCAGTTCGATCGCCCCGCCGGCCGGCAGCGCCGAGACCTGCACGAAGGCCCGCGCCGGCGGATTTTTCGGGAAGAAGGTGGCGTACAGCTTGTTGACCTCCGGGAACTCCTTGATGTCCATGCCGTACACCGTGATCTTGACGATGTCCTTGAAGTCCAGTCCCTGCGATTCGAGAATCGCCTTGATGTTCTTGAAAATCTGCTCGGCCTGCTTCAGCGTGCCGCCCTCCGCCAGTTTGCCGGTGGCCGGCACCAGACCGAGCTGGCCCGACAGGTACAGGGTCTTGTCGGCCCACACCGCCTGGCTGTAGGGACCGATCGCCGCCGGCGCCTTGTCGGTAGACACCGGAATGCCCTCGGCCAGGGCCAGGGAAGGCAGCGTCGCAACCAGCGCCACGGCGGCCAGCATCGTCACGCGTTTCATCATTCGCCCCCAATAGTTGATCGGGATGGGTTGATCGGCCGAATGCGTCGATCAGCCGATCGGTGCCTAACCGGCGCAGCAGAGCACATTTGCCCGGCCAGACCAAGATGAGGGAAAGTCGCCACGCGTCGCCGCCCGGGCGCCATTGCCGCAAGGTGGCCGCGACGGTGGTGGAACGCCCACCTTTGCGTGCAGGGTGCCGCGCCAAAGCTGATCGGCGGCGCCGGCGGACGTCGCGTTCAGGTTTGCCGGGCGTAGTGACCGGCGGCTTCGCTGGATTGATCGAATTTGAAAGGTTTTCGCGCGGTCGAATGGGGCTGGCCGGCTTTCCGCAACCGATGACGTGGTCGGCCGCGACCACCGGTCCGAGGTGGAAAAACCGAGCCTGTTCCTGCGCTCGAATGCCGCAGCAAGCGGCATTCAACCTGCGGTCCGATACGGTCGTCCGGGTGGCGATGTCCCGGCGGCAGGGGCGCGCCGAACCTGCATGTCGGGACCGGCTGCGCGCTGCTTGAAAGTTCTTGGCCCATGCCATTCGGGCTCGTCATCACGTCGATATTCGTCGGCGAAAAGTTCGGGCTTCCGCTGCGTGGCTTCGCTGTGGTTCTTGTTTTCGGCATCTTGGGCTTGGCACTCTGGGGATTGTGGACGCGCTGCCGATGCTGGCCGTTTGAATCGTTTCTCCGGGATCTGACCAGAGAAATCACCGTGACGGAGTTGGCCGCGGCGGCGCGCAGCGGGAAATGGGATGCCGGGTCTCGATGGTGCGGTCACGATGGAGAGGCAGAGAATTCGGCGCTGATTCCGCCGTGCCGATCATGGGCGCCGCTTCGGTACGGCCAGGCGCATCTAGTCTGCATCACTTGAACCTCACCCGGATGCCGTGACATTGACAATGCTGGACTAAAGCCGGCATGTGCATGAAGGCTTTGCCGAGGAAAGACCCCGGCGCGCAGTCAATTGATGGCGGATATGAAGGGCCGAGAAGCGATTTATCAGTCGATCCGCGCGGATATTACATTGGGAATACTGCGCCCGATGCAAAGAATTACGGAAGAAAAGCTGGCCACCCAATACGGCGTCAGCCGCACGCCGATTCGGGAAGTCATTCGGCAGCTGCAAAGCGAAGGATTCTTGACGGTCGAAGGGCGCAAGGGCGCGACGGTGTCGAATCTCACCGTCAATGAGGTCGAGGAGATCTATTCCCTGCGCATTCTACTGGAGAAGCATTCGGTGGAACTCTTCACCGGAAACATGACTGAAGCACAAGAAAAGGAAATTATTGCTTTCAGAAATGCCTTTGTTGACCGTCTGCGGGATGGAAATTACCGCTTGTGGTTGGAGGCGGGGATAGCGTTCCACAATTATTTTGCCGACAACTGCGGAAACGTCACACTGGCAAGAATTATCAACGATCTGCGGGCCCGTGTCCACAGATACCAGTATATCGTGACGTCAAACAGCCACTCCCTGACACAGCATACCCAGGAACACTTGAACATTATTGATTCAATTCTAAAAAAAGACCCGGTGAAGGCGGGTGAATTCATGCAGTTGCATCTCGGCAGCGTTCTGTCGTCTTTGCGGCACTACCTGAAAACGATACCGGCGCTGTAGTCGCCGGAACATATTGCCGGGAAAAAGATTTTTCGCGGGGCTGAAAGCCCGAAATAGGCGTTTCCCCTTAGCCGTCGAGTCGTGGATTGGCGTTGCTTCCTTTTTGTGGACATGATTGCATACAATCAAGTGCACAACATCGTGCGCAAGCGATATTCGGTTCCCTGGATGCGCGGCTGATGCGCGGCTTTTGACCTCAAGACGGCGAAGGAGAGGGCCATCATGATCAAGTCGAAAATCAACTGGGATGTCATCGAACGGTTGAACAAGGAGCACGGCTTACTCTCGAAGACGTTCTTCTATGGCTTGCCGGAAGTCACCAACCCGGTGAACACCAGCGTCGCGGTGGACGAGGTCATCGTCCAGCCCAAGTGGGACGTTCCGGACAAAGTGGTCATTTCCACCGCGGTCGTCGGCTCGTTCTTCAGCAAGCGGGGCAACCCGAACCACCCGATCACGCCCGACGAAATCTACGATTCGGCGCGGGAGGTCTGTCTCGCCGGCGCGCCGGTCGTCCACGTCCATGTGCGCAACGAGCAGGGGTACAACCGGCTCAATCCCGAACTGTTCCGCAAGGTGGTGGGCCCGCTGAAAAAGGAATTCCCGGACGTCATGTTCGACGGCTGCCTGGTCCCCAGGTACGACGGCGATTGGGAGCGCCTGAAGGAGGTTCTCCAGGACAAGATATTCGACGTCACGCCGATCAATACCGCCGCGTCGTATATCGGCGACATGCTGCTCACCAAGCCGCCGCACGTCATCATTCAGAAGGCCGTCCTGGTGCAGGAGCACGGCGTGGTGCCGCAGATCGCGGTCTACTCCGACGGCGACATCGACAACGCCGACCGCTGGCTGATCAAGACCGGGGTGATCGAAAAGCCGGCGCACTGGCTCATCCTGCCGGCGCTGCCGGGCTGCAGCCCGATGAATTCGCCCACCGGGATGGTCCTCTCGCTGATGCACAGGGCCCATCGAATCCGCGAGATCGACGCCGGCGCCGTCATCAGGGGGGGCGCGGCCGGCCGCGCGTCGAGCTACCTGGCCACGCTCGCGGTCCTGCTCGGACTGCACATCCGCGTCGGCATGGAAGACACCGTCTGGATGTGGCCGCACAAGGACGACAAGATCGACAACAACGCCAACCAGTTCAAGAAGTACAAGCAGCTGACCGGGCTGTTGGGCCGCGAGGTCGCCGCGCCGAACGACTATCGCAAGCTGATCGGACTGGCGCCCCGATAGGCGGCGGTCCCCGAAGCGTGCGAACGAAACCGACAAGCCGGAAACATCCTGTCATGGGACGGTCCGAACCCGCGCTCGCGCGCGCCGTTCGGCCGCCCACTCGCGGAGGCGGGCGATGACAACTCATGCACCAGTCAAGAAAGCCGAAGTCGCGTCGATCGGGTCCTATCGTTGGGGTATCGTCTTCTGCCTGTTTCTTCTCTATCTCATCAACTACTTCGATCGCCTGGCGGTGCTCACCTTCCTGCCGTTGATCCGGGCGGACATCAAGCTGACGCATGAACAGATCGGCTTGGCCGCCTCGATCTTCTTTTTCGGCTACGCGTTGGCCCAGCTCTCGTCGGGCTGGCTGACCGACCGGATCGGTGCCAAGAAGGTCATGACGGTGGCGATCGTCGTCTTCACCGGGGTGACGTTCATCACCGGGCTCGTGCAGAACTACCTTCAGTTCTTCCTGTGCCGTCTCGGACTCGCGGTCGGCGAAGGGCACCACTACGTGCCGGCGCAACGCTGCATGGCCGAGTGGATTCCGCAGAAGGAGAAAGGCCGGGCCTCGGCGTTCTTCGGCACGATCTACGCCATCGCCCCGGCGGTGATCCCGCCGGCCGTCGCGCTGCTGGCGTTCTGGTTCGGGTCGTGGCGCGAGGTGTTCTTCGTGCTGGCGATCCCCGGGCTGGTCGGCATGGCCGTCCTGTACTTCTTCGTCTTCAATTCGGCGGCCGAGGCTCACGCCAAGGGCCGCATATCGACGCAGGAGAACGACTACATCCAGGCCGGACTGGTGGCCGAGGGCGGGACCAAGAGCGACTGGGAAGCGTTGAAGTACCTGTACAAGGACCGCAGCTTCGTCATCTACTCGTTCGTCGGGTTCTGCGGCACCGGCATGTACTGGGGCAGCACGACCTGGATATCGTCGTTCCTGATGGAGCAGCACAACTTCAGCCTCAAGGCGATGGGCTGGATGGCGGCAGTCCCGTACGTGACCGCGTTCCTGGCGATTTCGGCCGGCGGCATCGCGGTGGACAAGTATTTCAAGGGCAGCGTGAAGCCGGTGCTGTGGTTGTGTTTCGTGCCGAGCGCGATCCTGTTCTTCGTGGTCGCGCAGGTGCCGCGGGGCGAAGTCGTGACGCTGGTGGTCCTGCTCGCCGTCATGGGGTTCTTCGTCAATCTCTACTCGGGCGCGCAGTACGCCTATCCGCTGTTGAGATATCCCCGTGAAGTGATGGGGAAGGCGATCGGCTTCTCCAATTTCGTCTGGCAGATGGGGGCGTTCGTCGCCCCGATGGCCGCCGGCTATCTGGTGACCAAGACCGCCGAGGGGTTCTCGTACGCCGGCGCCTTCTCGTTCTTCGCGGCGATGTCCCTGGTCGGGGCGATCCTGGTGTGCTTCCTGGACGAAAGCCATCTCCGCAAGACGACGGATGCGCGCTGACGCAGGGCCGGCGCGGAACGAGCCTCCATCATCGGAGAACAGCAATGACCAACTATCAGTTGAAGTTCGACAACACGAATGTCCTGGTCACCGGCGCGGCGCAGGGCATGGGACGCAGCATCGCGGTGGCGTTCGGTTCCCTGGGCGCCCGGGTGGTCGTCGACGACATCGCCGCCAACCGCAGTCGCCTGATGGAAACCGTCGAGCAGGTCGACCGGGCCGGCGGCAAGGGCGTTCCGATCACCGCGGACATCACCGACCCGGCGGAGGTCGAGCGGGCGATGGGGCAGATCGCCAAAGAGGCCGGCCCGATCGACGTGCTGATCAACAACGCCGGCGTGTATCGCCGCGGACCGTCGGTCGAATTCGCGTTGGAGGAATGGGACAAGGTCATCGGCACCAACGTGAAGGCGCACTTCACCGTTTCGACCGCGGTCGCCAGACACTTCATGATTCCGCGGCGTCGCGGCAAGATCGTGTTCATTTCGTCGACGGCCGCGTTCTTCGGCGCGTCGGGCGCCGCCGCATACTGCGTCAGCAAGGCGGCGGTCCTGCAGCTGATGCGCGCGTTGGCGGTCGAGTGGGCGGCGCACGGCATCCAGGTGAACGCGGTCGCGCCCGGATACATCTCGACCGACTTCATCGGGCCGTTCTCGTCCGATCCGGCTTTCCTGGCGTTCATGGAATCGCGCGTGCCGATTAAGCGCATCGGCACGCCGGAGGAGGTGGCCGGGGCGGTCCTGTTCCTCGCGTCGTCGCTGGCCGACTACATCTCCGGGGCGCACATCGAAATCGACGGAGGCCGGACCGCTTCGGGTTGACGGTTCGACCGCCGCACCACCCGGCTCGGCGGAATCCGAGCTGGCCGCGGGGACGGATCGGCCGGATTTCGTATTCGACGCCGGAACGCCCGGGTCGCGGCCCACCCGCCGCCGTCGGCTGTGCGCCTGCTTCCGGTGATGCCCGCCGCCGGCTATACCTGAGGCATGAACGAGCAACTCGTCGCCTGTTATGCGACCCCGGGCCGCCACTATCACACCTTCGCGCATGTCGAGGCATGCCTGCGCGAACTCGACGATATCGGCGAACTCGCCGGGGATGAGCGCGAGATCCTCCGTCACGCACTGCTGTGGCACGACGCCGTGCATGACCCGCGACGATCGGACAACGAGGCGCAGTCGG
The DNA here is from genome assembly GCA_031555345.1 of Xanthobacteraceae bacterium. Classification (GTDB taxonomy): domain Bacteria; phylum Pseudomonadota; class Alphaproteobacteria; order Rhizobiales; family Xanthobacteraceae; genus Astrobacterium. Next base: position 6,898 of record JAVBUK010000121.1, read on the forward strand.
CGGCGCTGGCGAAGCGGAATTGCGACCCCGCCATCGGCGACGAGGTCGCCAGACTTGTTCTTCTGACCAAGGATCACGGTGTCGCCGCCGACGATCGCCTGGGGGCGATCATGGTTTCGATCGATCTGTCGGTCCTGGGAGCGCCGCCCGACGCCTATCGGCGCTATGCGGCGCAGATCCGCCAAGAGTATGCCCATGTGCCGGCCGACCAGTATCGCGTCGGGCGGGCGGGGTTGCTCGCGGCGTTTCTGCAGCGTCCGGTGATCTATCCGTTCGCGCCGATCCGCAGCCGGCTGGAGAGTGCCGCCCGCGCCAACATCCGGGACGAAATCCGCCGGCTCGCGCCGTGATTGCCGTCCGTGCCGGGATGAGGCGCCGCATCGGGTCGCGTGCGCACGGCCCAGACGGCGACGTCGATGGCTTGGCCGCATGTTGTCGCCGGTTTTCGGCGTTTCTCTGCCGTCTGTGTCTTCACGGCACTAGCTGGTCGCGTGCGCCTCTGCTACATGCGCCGTCCTCGAAACGGAGCCGACCGCTCCCCGTGTTGGAAAGGGCAAGGCCATGTCTGCGACCTTCCGCCCGGTCAGGGCCGGCTGACCAGTTTCCCGCCGCGCCTTGGCGCGGTTCGTGACGGATGACGTGCGCGGCCGTGCGGGCCGCCGGCACGCGTTTCGAAGAGATTCATCATGGGCCATTCCCAACCCGCGGACGGCGCGCAGCCGCGCGTCCGCCTCCATGCCTCGTCCAATGCCTGGATCGAGGGGGCTGCGGTCGCGCAGCTCGAACACCTGGCGACCCGCCCGGGCATCGTCGCCGTCGTCGGCCTGCCGGATCTGCATCCCGGCCACCATGGTCCGGTCGGCTGTGCGGCGCTGGCCGAGGGCCGCGTGCATCCCGACGTGATCGGCGCCGACATCGGCTGCGGCATGCGGTTTCACGTCCTCGATCTGCCGGAACGGCGGCTGAAACTCGACAAGGCGGTCGAACGGCTCGCCGCCCTGGAGGGGCCGTGGAACGGCGATGCCGAAGGGCTGATCGCCATGCACGGCATCGAGGGTCCAGCGAGCGAACTGGCCGCAGCCCTCGGCACCGTCGGCGGCGGCAACCACTTTTGCGAGCTGCAGGGCGTGCAGGAGATCGTCGATGCGGGTGCCGCCGACCGTATCGGCCTGGCGCGCGGTGCCCTGGCGCTGCTGGTCCACTCCGGTTCGCGCGGTCTCGGCGCCGCGGTTCTGGCCCGCCACCGTCGCGACGGCACGGCGGGGCTGGCGCTGGCGGAGGAGGGCGAGGCCTATCTCGCCGAGCACGACAACGCGGTCCGCTTCGCCCGCCTCAACCGTCAGGTGATCGCGGCGCGTGCCTGCGCGGCGTTGCGGGCCGAAGCCGTCGCGGCGATCGACAGTCCGCACAACCTCGCCGAACGTCACGGCGACCGCGTGCTGCATCGCAAGGGCGCGGCGCCGGCCGACCGCGGGCTGGTGCCGGTGCCGGGATCGCGCGGCGCGGTCACCTTCGTGGTCGAGCCGTGCGCGAGCGCGGATGCGCTCGGGTCGCTGGCACACGGGGCCGGGCGCAAGCACGACCGACCGTCGATGCACCAACGGATCAGCGCCAAGGCGGGCAGCATCGCCCGGCAGGAGCGCAATCCGTTCGGCGGTCACGTGATCTGCACGGATCGCCGGCTGCTGCTCGAGGAGGCGCCGGAGGCCTACAAGGACATCGTCCGGGTGGTCGACGAAATGGTGGACGCCGGCCTGTGCCGGGTGGTCGCCGTGATGCGGCCGGTCATCACCTTCAAGTCGGCGCGACCGAAAGCCGAGGATGCGCCGCGCCGGCGCGATCGGCGCCGGCGGGAGGTGCGGTCATGAGCGTGCTGTTGTGCGTCACCGCCGGACGCGGGCCGGCGGAATGCCGGATGGCCGTGGCGCAGACGGTGGCGGCGCTGGCGGCCGAGGCCGCCGCCGCCGGTCTCGCCTGTGCCGCCGAAGCCAACCCGGGGGCCGCCAAACCCTCGGTGCTGGTGTCGCTCGACGGCGAGGATGTCATGGCGTTCGTGCGTGGCTGGGAGGGGTCGGTGCAGGTGGTCGCCCGCTCGAGCGTGCGGCCCGGGCACCGTCGCAAGAACTGGTTCGTGGCGGTGCGCCGGCTGGCCGATCCGCCGCCGGCGCCGGCGCTCGATCCCGCCGATCTGGTGTTCGAGGCGCTGCGCGCCGGCGGCCCCGGCGGGCAGCACCAGAACCGCACCGAAAGCGCCGTGCGGGTGACGCATCGGCCGACCGGCGCCAGCGCGGTCGCCCGTGACCAGCGCTCGCAGCATCGCAACCGGGCACTGGCGCTCGCCCGCCTGAAGTCCTTGTTCGCCGGCATCCACGCCCGGGATGCCGACCAGCGGGCGTTTCGCGACTGGTTGGCGCGCATCCAGGTCGAACGCGGCAATCCGGTGCGGGTGCTCGAATGATGCCGGATCCGGCCGGTCCGTTCCTCGGATCGGCCGGATCCGGTCAGCTCTCCAGGCAATGCTGCCGGGCGGTCTCGGCCTGGACCAGCGGCAGGGTGAACCGAAACACGGTGCCGCCATCCGCCTTCGGCTCGGCCCAGATCATGCCGCCGTGCGCCTCGACGATCCCGCGACTGATCGACAGGCTGATTCCCATGCCTTTGCGTTTGGTCGACGAAAAGGGCTTGAACAGCCGATCGGTCATGTCGGGGGACAGGCCGGGTCCGGTGTCGCTGACGCTGAATTCGGCGTTCTTGTCGTCGACCGACAATCGGATCAGCAGGTCCTTGCGCGGGGTGGTTTCCATCGCCTCGACGGCGTTGCGGACCAGATGGCCGACCACCTGCTGGATCTGGAGCTTGTCGACAAGGATGTCCCCGGTCTGGTCGACGTCGAAACGGGACGACACGCCGTTGTGCCTGGTGTCGTTGATCGCCAGGCTGGCCGCTTCGCGCAGGACGCTGGCGGCGTCCTCGATCTGCCGCTCGGTGGGGCCGGAGTCGATCGATTCGCGCAGCTCGCGGATGACGTCGCCGGCGCGCAACGCCTGGGTGTTGGCCCGCTCCATCACTTCCCGCAGTTTCTTTTTCAATCCGTCGACGTCGAGGTCCGAGCCGAGGATGCGGCGGCAGCCGTTGATATAGGTGGCCACGGCGGCAAGCGGTTGGTTGAGTTCATGCGCCAGCGCCGCGGCCGTTCCGCCGATGTCGGCGGCGCGGGACGCGTGATTGAGGGTGCGACGTCGGTCCTCCGCCTCGTGCCGCGAGGTGACGTCGTCGGCGAGCAGCACGACCCCCCCGACGGTTCCATCGGCGGTGAGCCAGGGGGAGGCCTCCCAGGACACCCACTGGGTTCGGCCGTCGGAACGCACGAACGGATCGTCGTCGGCCGTCAACACCTCGCCGGCGAGCGCGCGCCGATGCACCGCGCGCCAGCTTTCCGGTGTTTCCGGCAGGACTTCGTAGTGCGACCGCCCGAGAACGTCCGGGTTCTCGGGACAGAACCGGGCGATCCAGCGGCGGCTGACGGCCAGGTAGCGCATGTTCCGGTCGAACAAGGCGATGGGAGTCGGGGCCTGCTCGATGAACAGGCGCAGCCGTTCCTCCCGGTTCTTCAGCATCCGTTCGGCGCGATCGCGCCGTTCCTCGTGGGCCCGAAGCTGGCGCGACGCCGCGTCGAAGGCGCTCAAGGCGCTGTCGATTTCCGGCACGCCCGTGTGCGCGAAGCTCACCGCCTCGTGGCTCCGCATGGCGTCGGCGCTCTTGGCCAATACCTTGATCGGCGTGGCGATCGCCCGGGCGATCCGCAGGGCGAGCAGCAGGCTCAGCAGCGTGACCGCCAGGCCGACGATGCCGCCGATGATCATCGTCTGCTGGAACGGGGCTTCGAATGCACGTCTTTCCACCCCGACCGCGATCGCCCATCCGCTCTGGGGCGATACCGCATTGGCGACAATCAGCGTCTCGCCGTCGTCGGACCGCAGCTCGTGGACGCCGTCTGTGGTCCTGATCGCCTGCCATGCGGCCAACGCCGGTTGTCCGCTCAGTTCGGGTTGGTGGCAACCGGCGACGGTCGTGCCCCGTCGGTCCAACACCCTGCATCGCCAGCCGGATGGGACGCGCTGGCTGTTGAGCAGGTTCTGTAAAGCCGATATTTCGGCGGCAACCACCAGTATGTAAGCCGGCCGGCCGTCGCGGAACACCGGCGCAATCGTCAGCACCAGGGGTATTTTCGCGAAAACACCGATGCGCACGTCGGAAGTCTGGGGTTGCCGGGTCTCGAATGCGCGGGCGGCATCGGCCATCGTGTCGCGGGAGACTTGTGGAAGCGGCGCGTCGGGGGCCGCCGCGGTGATGACCAGCAGGTGCCCCTGCAGGTCGATCAGCGCCACCCAGGAGCCGGGCAGGCCGGGCAGCGCATGTTCGGTTTCTTCACGAAAGGCGACGAGGTTGTCCTTCATGAGAGTCGAGGACGTCGCCAGCGCCTGGGCAACCGCCTTGTACTTGCCCAGCTGCGCATCGACCGCGCTCATGATCGAGCGCGAGGAATACACGATGGCTTCGCGGCTGTCCTCGCGCTCGCGACCGGCCAGATGCCATATGATCGCGGACAACAGCATCATCAGGGGGATCACCCCGGCCAACGCGAGCAACGCCAGTCGTTGATTGATGGTCCATCCCGGCGCGGCCAATGTCGCCGCGCCGTTGATGGCCGGACCGGAAGCGGTCGGGGGCGGCGGGTGATCTTCGCCCCGACCTGAAACAGAATCACCCGCTACACCGTCTTTCTGCCGCAGCCAAGAGAACGTCCATGCCCCAAAAAACGATTCTTCGGGAGGCTGGGTTTTCAGAAACATCTCTCACAACGTGCTCGCATAAATGCCGCTGGTAATTTAGCACAACATGGCGGGGCTTGCACATGCGGGCACCACAAAAAACGACATTTTCCGACGCCGGCGGCCGGTGGCGATGTCGTGCGCGTGGTTGCTTGCTTGTTCTGCCAGCGATCTTTCCGCCGAGCCGGCGGGCCATGCTGGCCGGGGCGGCTTGAAAAGTTCCCGAAACGGAATTGTTCGAGGTGCCCCAGCGTAAATCGATGAACACGATTTGTCGTCATGGAACTTGTCGGACCGCTGACGCCGGGTTTGCAAATGAAGCGTGTTCCCGCGGTGTGGTCAGAGGTCGACAAGCGGCAATCTGTCGCCGCCGAAAATCGGGCTCCTGGGGAGCAGGCGTCAGGCGTCTCCGGTGCGAGACGACCTCTTGCCTGCATGCGCATCGGTGCCGTCGACGCGGGGCGGACC
>JAVBUK010000155.1:0-8072 GCA_031555345.1 Xanthobacteraceae bacterium
CGCGGTGTTGGCCAACAGCCGGACATGGCCTTTCAGGCCGTGGGCATATTCGCCGAGTTCGCCGCGCATCCGCTCGATCTGCCCGGTCACCAGCCGGGCGTGATGCAGCAGCGTCCTGCCGGCCGGCGTCGGCTCGACGCCACGGCGGCCCCGCTCCAGCAGCGACACGCCGGCCTGCTCCTCCATGCCCCGCACCCGCGCGCTCGCCGACGCCAGGGCGAGGCCGGAGCGCGCGGCTCCCGCCGTGATGCTCCCCGCCTCGGCCACATGGAGGAACAGGCGCAGGTCGATCAGGTCAAAATGCATGGGCGGCGCTCCGCAGCGGGTGCCTTCGTGTCCGGCTGAGGCACGCTACACCATTCCCGCATTGCGGCGAGGCGGAACCGGGGGCCCTATCGTCGCATGACCGACCTCCTGCCCCACGCCCTGTTGATCGCCGCCACGTTCGTCCTGGCTGGATTCGTCAAGGGCGTCGGCGGGCTCGGCCTGCCGACCGTCGCGATGGGCCTGCTCGGCCTGGTGATGCCGCCCGTCGAGGCGGCGGCGCTGCTGCTGGTGCCTTCGCTGGTGACGAATGTCTGGCAGCTTGTCGCCGGCCCCCGCTTCCGCGCCCTGCTGCACCGCCTGCGGGGCATGATGCTCGGGATCGTCGCCGGCACCCTTGCCGGGTCGGGCCTGCTCGCCGGCACCGCCGGCCGCGCCGCGACGGCGGCGCTCGGCGGCGCTCTGGCGCTCTATGGCGTCCTCGGACTGCTCAAGCCCCGCCTGCGCGTGCCGGTAACGGCGGAGTTCTGGGCCGGCCCCCTGGTGGGGGCGGCAACCGGGTTGGTCACCGGCGCGACCGGCGTGTTCGTCATCCCCGCGGTGCCTTATCTCGGCTCGCTCGGGCTGGAGCGCGACGACCTCGTTCAGGCGCTCGGCCTGTCCTTCACCATCTCCACGCTGGCGCTGGCCGCCGGTCTGGCCTGGCACGGCGCCCTGCCCGTCGGGGCCTCGGGGGCGTCATTTCTGGCGCTCGGGCCGGCGCTCGCCGGCATGGCGGCGGGCGGGTATCTTCGCGCACGGGTGCCGCCCGAGACCTTCCGCCGGTGCTTCTTCGTCGGACTGCTGGGGTTGGGCGGCGAACTCGTCATGCGCGGCCTGGCATGACCGGCGGGCAGCAGGCCGCGCGACACGACATCCGGTGATGCCGTGCCGGTCCCACTTTCGGCCCGCTCCCCGCAACGTCAAATCCAGAACCACCGGCATCCTGGCGTTGCCGGTCTCCTGGGTTCCGTCCGCAGCGGGCCGCAACCGGAACCGAACGTCGGAACCGGGACGCCGGCCTCGGTGGATCCTTGTGGTTTTCCTTGAAAACCCGCCGAGCCTGTTTCCAACCCCGGTCAAAACGCCTGTAATCGCCCGATCCGAACGCGAACAGGCATGCATGCCCACGAAGCCCGATCGGCAGACAGAACGGCGGCGACGGACGCTCCGGCGGCACGCCGCACGGGGACGGCGCGCGCACGCGGCCGGAACCCGTCCGAACGCGAGCATCATCGGTAATCACCCGCAAAACTTGCAATGCTGCAAAACGAACGCGGTCACGCCCACCGTCGACACAACTCTGAATACGATCGCGCCATATAATTACCCGCCAGGGTGGCAGTCGTGCAAAACAAACCCGATGGCCCCGGCCGACGTCAGTAGATGGGGTAACGGGCCGGCGATCGGAACCTGCCCGAATGCGCGTGCGGCCCGCAAACACCCGCAAAACTTGCAGTACTGCAGAACCAACCCGGCGCGCGCCCCCGGGCGGCCGGCACCACCGCAGGTCTCAGCGCCGCGCCCCGCTCCCCCGCCGCAGCCGCTCCAGCACCGCGGCGGTCGGCCAGCAGTCGAGTCCGAGGCCGGCCGCCTTCTGGAATTGTCCGACCGCCAGCCGCGTCTTCATGCCGGCCTTGCCGTCGATCTTGTCCCGATAGAACCCGGCGGCGGCGAGACGCTGCTGCATCTCTTCGAGATCGGCGGTGCGCAACTGCACCACCGGGCTCCACGGCCGTTCGAACGGCCGCGCGTCGGCGATCCGGTCGGCGAGATGGCCGACGAACAGCACGTAGAGATCGGAAAAGTTGTATTCCTTGATGACGAAGTAGTTCCGGAAGATCAAAAAGCCCGGTCCCCAGCGGCCGGCCGGCAGCAGCAGAGCGACCTTCTCGGCGCGTTCGCCGGCCCGCGGTTTTCGGTCATAGGCGAGCGCGAAGCCGCGCTCGAGCCAGTCGCGCAGCGGCCGCGCGGCGTCCGGATCGGCGATGGTGCAGTCGGTGTTCGCCGGCACCCGCACCTCATAGGCCCACGGCGCGCCGCGCTGCCAGCCCTTGCCGACCAGTTGCCGGGCGGCCGAGGCCAGCGCGTCGGGCACCGAGCCCCAGATGTCGACCCGGCCGTCGCCATCGAAGTCGACCGCGTATTTGTAGAACTCGGACGGCAGGAACTGGGTCAGCCCCATCGCCCCGCCCCACGAACTCCGGAGCCGCGCGCGCGGCACACCGTCCTGCAGCATTTTCAGGGCGAACAGCCACTCGTTGGCGAAGAATTCCTTGCGTCGCCCGAAATAGCCCTGGGTCGCCAGCACCCGGATGGCGTCTTTCGGCAGCCGGTAGCGGCCGAAGTCGGTCTCGCGACCCCAGATCGCCAGCACGATCGGGCCCGGCACGCCGAGTTCGCGTTCGATGCGCGCCAGCGTGTCGCGATACTGGACGGCGAGCTTGCGGCCGTGGGCGCTCAGCCGGTCGAACGAGGACTCCTTGAGATATTCGGCCGGGGTGAGGACGAACTCGGCCTGGCCGGGCGGCGCCTTGGCGGCCCGGCCGGGGATGACCAGGTCGGGCAGCGTGAGATCGGGTTCGAGGCCCCGGATCGCCGCCTCGAAGGTGGCGCGGGAGACGCCGCGCTCGCGCGCCGCCGGCCACTGGTCGGCCAGCCAGGCCTGGAATGCCGGATCGGCGGCGGCGCGATGGGCAAACAGGCCGGCCGCCATCGAGGCCAAGACCGCGAGAACGACCGCGAGAACGACCGCGCGAACCGGCTTCTGCCGGCATCTGTGCTTCGACATGCTGCGAATCTCGTGAGCGATCCCCGAGCGTAGCGCGAACCGAGACGAATCGGAAACAAAAAGCGCCCGGTAAACAATGAGTTAAGACGAATGCCGGCGGGCGCCGCAAAGGCCGCGGAACGCCCCGGAACAACACGGAAACGGTGGTGCGCCCGCCATCCCGGCGGATGCACACACCACCGAGGCCCAAGACACCATATCTGGCGCCAGTCCATGCCGAAGCTTCAACATATCGCGCATTGCCGGGACGGCACTCCGGGCCAGCGGCGAACGGGGACGAAGCGTAAACAAAAAGAGACCGATAAACAATGAGTTAAGGCGCGCCGGCGGGGGCGCCCGACGATCGCGGCAAGGTCAACGAACGGTAAACAGAGGTTGCCGCGGCCGGCCCGATGCGGTGCCGGGACGGCCGGCCTCCCGGCCGGCAGCGCGCGTCAACCGGCACCGGCCAGACGGGCAACGAGACGCCGGCGCGCCGCCTCGACCTTGCGGGCATAATCGGCGGCGAACGGCTCCTCCAGCATGTCCTCCAGGGCGGCGAGCAGTTCGAGCAGCGCCGGCAGCTCGGTCTTGTGCAACAGCGCCGGCCCCAGCGGCTCGCCGGCTTCCTCGTCGGCGGCGCGGGCGAGGAAATCGAACACCACCAGCGCGACATCGCGATCGAGGGTGAGCGAGACGACGCCATCCATGCCGGGTTCTCCGCCGTGATCGCGGATATCCTACGCGGTCCGCGCGATCATGGCGACCGGCGCCGGCGCGGCCCGGCGAGAGCCTCGCGGACGCATCGACGTCCGGCCCGGCCGGATCCCCGGTCAACCGCCGCTCACCGCCCGAACTTCTTGTATTTCAGCCGATGCGGAATGATGGTGTCGGTGCCGAGCCGACGCATCTTGTCCTTTTCGTAGTCCTGAAAATTGCCCTCGAACCATTCGACATGGCTGTCGCCTTCGAACGCCAGCATGTGGGTGGCGATGCGGTCGAGGAACCAGCGATCGTGGCTGATGATGACGGCGCAGCCGGCGAAATCCTCCAGCGCCTCCTCCAGCGCCCGCAGGGTGTCGACGTCGAGGTCGTTGGTCGGTTCGTCGAGCAGCAGCAGGTTGGCGCCCGACTTGAGCATCTTGGCGAGATGGACGCGGTTGCGCTCACCGCCCGACAGCGCGCCGACCTTCTTCTGCTGGTCGGCGCCCTTGAAATTGAACGCCGAGCAGTAGGCGCGCGAATTCACCTCGCGCTTGCCGAGCTGGAGCATGTCGAGGCCGCCGGAAATCTCCTCCCACACCGACTTCTTGCCGTCGAGCGCATCGCGCGACTGATCGACATAGCCGAGCTTGACCGACTCGCCGATCGCGATCGTACCGGCATCCGGCGTCTCCTGGCCGGTGATCATGCGGAACAGGGTGGTCTTGCCGGCACCGTTGGCGCCGATCACCCCGACAATGCCGCCCGGCGGCAGCTTGAAGGTCAGGTCGTCGATCAGCAGCTTGTCGCCGTAGCCCTTGGTGAGGCCCTGGAAGTCGACCACGTTCTGGCCGAGCCGCTCGGCGACCGGGATGACGATCTGGGCGGTCTGCGGCCCCTTCTCGGCGGCCTTGGCCACCAGGTCCTCGTAGCGCTGGTAACGGGCCTTGGACTTGGCCTGGCGGGCACGCGGCGAGGCCGCGACCCACTCCTGCTCGCGCGCCAGCGTCTTCTGGCGCGCCTCCTCCTCGCGGCCCTCCTGCTCCAGGCGCTTCTGCTTCTGGCTCAGCCAGGACGTGTAATTGCCCTGGTAGGGAATGCCGCGGCCGCGGTCGAGCTCGAGGATCCAGCCGGTGACGTTGTCGAGGAAGTAGCGGTCGTGGGTGACGATCAGGATCGCGCCCGGATACTTGCGCAGATGGCCTTCCAGCCAGTTGACGGTCTCGGCGTCGAGGTGGTTGGTCGGTTCGTCGAGCAGCAGCAGGTCGGGCTGCTCGAGCAGCAGCCGGCACAACGCCACCCGGCGCCGTTCGCCGCCCGACAGGGTCGAGACATCGGCATCGTCGGGCGGACAGACCAGGGCGTCCATCGCCTGGTCGATCTTGGAGTCGAGATCCCACAGGCCCTTGGCCTCGATCTCGTCCTGCAGCCGGGCCATCTCGTCGGCGGTCTCGTCGGAATAGTTGACCGCCAGGTCGTTGTAGCGTTCGAGCATCGCCTTCTGCGCCGCGACCCCTTCCATCACGTTCTCGCGCACGGTCTTGGACGCGTCGAGCTCGGGCTCCTGCGGCAGGTAGCCGACGGTCGCCCCTTCCGCCACCCAGCCGTCGCCGGTGTAGTCGGTGTCCATTCCCGCCATGATGCGCAGCAGGGTCGACTTGCCCGAGCCGTTGACGCCCAACACGCCGATCTTGGCGTCGGGATAGAACGACAGATGGATGTTCTCCAGGATCTTGCGGTTTCCCGGGTAGGTCTTGGACAGACCCTGCATGTGATAGATGAATTGGCGGCCGTTCATCGTGCTCGCTTCCTGCTGGTCCGGGCGGCGCCGCACGCGCCCCCGCGCCTGACGCAATGTCGGGGAATTCGCGGCTGATGTAACGAGGCGGCCGCAAAAGAGCAAGCCACGCCCCGGCCCCGACCCCTCGTCCGCCCCCCTCGTCCGCCCCCCTTGGCCACCCCCTGGCCACCCCCGGCCGGCGGCGGGTTCCAGGCGGCCCGGCGATCCGGCTGATGATTTATGCTGCGCCGCCATTTATGATTCGCCGCGCCGGAACACACAACGGGACAGGCAGCCAGACAGGCAAGCCCCGACAGGTGACCGATCATGAGATATCGTTGCGCCGTGCTCGACGAGTACCAGAATGTCGCCCTCGCGCTGGCCGACTGGTCGACGGTGAGCGACGAGATCGAGATCACGGTCTTCAACCAGCCGTTTGCCAGCGCGGCCGAGGCCCGCAGCCGGCTCGAGGGCTTCGACATCGTCTGCGCCATGCGCGAGCGAACGCCGTTCCGCCGCGACACCCTCGCGGCGCTGCCCGACCTCAAGCTGCTGATCACCACCGGCGCGCACAACAATTCCATCGACCTGCAGGCGGCGGCGGAGCGCGGCGTGACCGTGTGCGGCACCGGCAGCTTCGGCACGCCAACGACCGGCATCACCTTCGGGCTGATCCTGACGCTGACGCGCCATATCGGGTTCGAACACGCGCGCCTGAAGGCGGGCGCCCCGACGGGCGCGCCCTGGCAGGCCACGCTCGGGGATGATCTCGAAGGCCTCACGCTGGGCATCGTCGGCCTGGGCAAGCTCGGCCAGCGCTCGGCCACGGTCGCCAAGGCGTTCGGCATGGATGTGATCGCCTGGAGCCAGAACCTGACGCCGGCGCGGGCGCAGGCCGCGGGGGCCCGATACGTCGGCAAGGAGCAGCTGTTCCGTCAGGCCGACATCGTCACCATCCACCTGCAGCTTTCCGACCGCACGCGCGGCATCGTCGGTGCGGCGGAGCTCGCCGCGATGAAGCCGACCGCCTACCTGGTCAATACCGCGCGCGGCCCGATCGTCGACGAACCGGCGCTGGTCGCCGCCCTGCGGGAGCGCCGCATCGCCGGTGCCGGCCTCGACGTGTTCGCCACCGAACCGCTGCCGAAGGACCATCCGTTGCGCGCGCTCGACAACGTCGTCATCACGCCGCACCTGGGCTATGTGACCCGGCAGAACTATCGGCGGTATTTCGTCGACATGGTCGAGGACATCCGGGCCTACCTCGACGGCGCCCCGATACGGGTGATCCCGGCGCGCTGAGATGCCCCGGCGGCGACGCCACACGGCGAAGGCCGGGAACCGGGCACCGTCCATCGTCGTTACGCGTCTGGCTGCAGGGCGGGAACCCGGAAATCGGCCCCGGCGCCGTGCGGCAAATATCAGACCGGCCTCCAAAAGGCCGGTGGACGAAACACGCGGATTCGGATTCAAATGCTGCCGTTTCGACTCAGCTCGATTGCGGGCGGTCGTTCGCCGCGAACCGCCCGGCCCGCATCGTACGCTTGTCGGCGAAACGGCCCCGGGGGCTCGCCATCGACGATCGGGCCGACCCGCCACATCAAGCTGACGAGATGATGCCGAGTTCATCCCACGCGCGGGATCCATCAATCCCGTCCGACATGCAGAAGCGAGAACAGACGATGCAGACAGGTTCCAGGTCGTTCGCCTTGGTTTCGATCGCAACCGCGGCGGCCGGCGCCGCCGTGGTGGTGCTGATCGCCGGCGCCTTCACGGTGCTCGGCTCGCGGCAAGCCGCCGCCACCATGAAATTCACCCAGGACACGGGCAAACCCTGCACTTTCTGCCACACCGCACCACCGGAACTCAACGACGAGGGCAAGAAGTTCAAGGCCAACGGCAACAAGTTCTGATCGTTCGACGCGGACGGAGCGTCCGCGTCCAGCGGATCCGGTTTCCGGCGGGCGGCGCCGCGCCGACGGCGGTGTCGTCGCCGGCCCCGGATTAAACCCGCACGACGCGCAGGTTGTTGGTCGTGCCGGGCTGCCCGAACGGCACCCCGGCGATGATCACCACGGCATCGCCGGATCTGGCGTCGTGGTGTTCGAGAACGTGGGCGCGGGCCCGCGCAATCATTTCGTCGTGGTTGGTGATGTCTTCGGCGACGATGCTCTGGGTTCCCCACAGCAGCGCCAGGCGCCGCGACGTTTCCGCATGGGGCGACAGGCTGAGAATCGGAACACACGGGCGCTTGCGGGCGACGCGCAGGGCCGTGGTGCCGCTGGCCGTGAACGCGACGATGGCCACCGCGCCGACGTGATCGGCGACGTCGGCCGCCGCGGCCGCGACCGCATGCGGAACGGTGTCTTCGGGCGGCGGCTGCAGGGCGTCGATCAGCGACCGGTAGAGCTTGTGGTCCTCGGTGTGACGGATGATGCGGTCCATCATCGCGACCGCCTCGACCGGATACTGGCCCGATGCCGATTCCGCCGACAGCATGACGGCGTCGGCGCCTTC
>JAVBUK010000017.1:0-3594 GCA_031555345.1 Xanthobacteraceae bacterium
CCTACGCGCTGATGGTGCAGGATCCGGTGTTCATTCTCGGCCAGGGGTTCGGCGTGTTCGTCTACCTGCGCAATCTGTATTTCGTCTATCGGGAGAAGGGAGCCGCGCCTGCCTGAAGGCCGCCGGTCGAAATGACCCGAAAGGCGTGGCGCGACGACGGAATCCGCCGGATGAGGGATCCGGCGTCGCGCGCCGACTTCGTGCGCGGTTTCGTCGACGACTGGACCGATGGGCGCAGTCGTCGCCGTCTTCTCTTACTGAGCGCGCGACCCGTTGGTCTGCGAATCCACCGCCATCTGTGCCGCCGCCTTGGCGGAGGTGCGGGCGGTCCCCATGCACAGGATGCTCGCCGCCAGTAGCGCCGCGATGGCGATCAATACCCAGTTTCCGCCGCCATGATCCATCAGGTATCCGAACGGGACCGGGGTGAGGGCGGCCCCGAGCGGCAGGCCCGAACTGACGAAACCGAACACCTTGCCGATGTCGCTCGGCGGCGCGGCATCGGTCAGCATGATGTCGCGGGGCGTACGACTCGCACCCAGCGCCACGCCGGACGCGAACATCAGGCCCATCGCGATCGCGCCGGTCACCGGAATCATGGCGAGCACCAGCATCAGGACGGCCGAGAAGGCGGTGAGCGAAGCGACCGCGATGCCGACCTTGCTCCGGTAATTCTCGACCGTCCACCCGCCGACCAGCACGCCGGCGCCGGTGCCGACCATGTAGGCGGTCAGCGTCGACGACGCGACGGCGATGTCGAGGCCTTTCACATTGTGCAGGATGGTGATGAGCCATGCCTGGACGCCGCCGCTGGCCATCGCGCCCAGCAGGTAGAACAGGAAGAACAGCAGCAGCGTGCGGTCGAGCAGCAGGCCGCGCACGGTCATGCCGCCCTCCTTCTTGCCGCCGCGCGAATGGTCGTGGAGGATGCTGCTCTGCCACAGGATCGCGGCGGCCACCGGCAGCCCGGCCAGGCCGATCACCAGCAGCGCGACGCGCCATCCCAGGACCAGCGTCAGCACGGTGACCAGCGGCGGCGCCAGCGCCATGCCGACATTGCCGGTGAAGGTGTGGATCGAGAACGCCCGGCCCATGCGCTCCTTGGCGATCGAACCGGTGAGGATGCTGTAGTCGGCCGGGTGGAACACCGCATTGGCGGCGCCCGAGACGGTGGCGAGAACCACGATCTGCCAGTACGCGGTGGCGAACCCCATCAACGCGATGGTGAGCGACATCACCACTGTGTTGACGATGAGAAGCCAGCGGGCACCGAACCGGTCGATCGCGAAACCATACGGCGTTTGCATCAGGGCCGCCATGGTCGACAGCACGACAGGGGCGAGGCCGAGCTCGGCGAAGCTGACGTCGAACTGCTGCTGCCAGGCAATGAACAGCGGCGGAAGGCAAAGTTGATAGAAATGCGACAGGAAATGGCCAGTGCCGATCAGCAGATTGACGCGCGCCTCACGGCTCAGCATGGCGTGAATACCATCAAGAGAAGAGACATTCGGTCCGAATACCCGCCTGGCGCGCAAATGACCAGTGCGCGTCCGCACGCATTACCCCCTCGCAAAATGCACGGCTCGGTGGCTGTCTGCGGCGCCGAAGACATGCTCCGGCGCCGCCGCAGGCGGGTTAGATTGCCGCCGCAAGGGCGGCGAAACCTTGCTCGAGATCGGCAACGAGGTCGCAGACGTCCTCCAGGCCGATATGCAGACGTACCGCGGGGCCGCCGGGGTTCCAGCGGGTGGCGGTGCGCACCGGCGTGCAATCGAACGGGATTGCCAGGCTTTCATAGCCGCCCCACGAGGCACCGATGCCGAACAAAGTGAGGGCGTTGATGAAGGCGTGGGCCGCCGTTTCGGGCACCGGTTTGAGAATCAGGCTGAACAGTCCGGAGGCGCCGAGGAAATCGCGCTTCCAGATGGCGTGTCCGGGATCGTCGGCGAGGGCGGGATGCAACACGCGAAGGACTTCCGGCCGGTCGGCCAGCCAGCGGGCCACGGCGAGGCCGGACCGGTAATGGCGGTCGAGCCGGACGCCCAGGGTGCGCAGGCCGCGCAACCCGAGATGGATGTCGTCCGGACCGACGCACAGGCCCATGGTGCCGACCGTGTCCTTGAGGGCCTTGAAGGTCCGCTTGTTTGCCGCCACCGTCCCGAGCATCAGGTCGGAATGCCCCCCGATGTACTTGGTGGCGGCCTGGATCGACAGGTCCACCCCTTGGTCGAACGCGCGGAAGAACAGCGGCCCCGCCCAGGTGTTGTCCATCAGCACCACGGCGCCCCGCGCATGGGCGGCCGCGGCGATGGCCGGGATGTCCTGCATTTCGAACGATAGCGACCCGGGGGCCTCGACAAACACCGTGCGGGTGTTCGGTCGCATCAGTCCGCCGATATCGCCGCCGATCAGCGGGTCGTAGTAGGTCGTCTCCACCCCGTAGCGGGTCAGCACCGTATCGCAGACGCTGCGCGTCGGTCCGTAGGCGCTGTCGGTCATCAGCAGGTGGTCGCCCGACCTCAGGACGGCGAGGAGTGCGCAGGCGATCGCCGCCAGCCCGGACGGCAGCAGCGCGACGCCCTCGCAATCCGGCCCCTCGAGCTCGCGCAGGGCGGACTCCAGCGCTTCCGACGTCGGCGTGCCGCGGCGGCCGTACTGGTAGGGGCCGCGGTGGGCCAGAAAATCCTCTGCGGTGCGATAAAGCACCGTCGAGGCATGGTAAACGGGCGGGTTGACAAAGCCGTAGTGGGCAAAGGGGTCTCGTCCCCCGGTCGCCAGCCGGGTGTCGGGCTTGCGCTCGTGCGACAGGTTCTCGTCGCGGGAACGTTTGTGCATGGCCTTGTCCTCGGTGCCGCCGTGCCCGCGCCTGCGGGGGATGCCGTGGAATATAGGGTGTCCCCGGGACAGGACGTCAATCCCTTGACCTCGAAGCACAATCGGTCTGAGATGACGCCGGGAGGAACGCCCGTGGGGACAGCCCCGAGGGGGCGCTTTACGAGAAGGCCCGCGGGGGGCGCCTGTGCGTGCCGTCCCCGCCGCAACGGCTGGCAAGCCGTCGAGCAGTTGGTGCCCGGACCGGAACGATTCGACTGGAGTTTTCGATGAAGAAGCTGATTGCGACGGCGGGCTTGTTCGGCTCACTCGTGCTCATGGCGAGCGCGGCGAGTGCGGCGACGCTCGACAACGTCAAGGGCCGGGGCATGCTCAACTGCGGCGCCAACGGCCAGTTGCCCGGGTTCGGCCTGCCGGACGCGCAGGGCAATTGGACCGGCTTCGACGTCGATTTCTGCCGTGCGATCGCCGCGGCCGTTTTCAACGACCCGGCCAAGGTGAAGTTCGTGGCGCTCTCGGCCAAGGACCGGTTCACCGCGCTGCAGGCCGGGGACGTCGACGTCCTGGCCCGCAACACGACCTGGACCAGCTCGCGCGACAGCCAGTTGGGATTGAACGGGGCGGCGATCAACTATTACGACGGCCAGGGTTTCATCATCCGCAAGTCCCTCAAGGTCAATTCCGCGCTCGAGCTCAACGACGCGGCGGTGTGCGTGCAGCAGGGCACCACGAACGAGCTCAATCTCGCCGACTATTTCCGCA
>JAVBUK010000048.1:0-5048 GCA_031555345.1 Xanthobacteraceae bacterium
GCTACGCATGTCGCGCCCTCGCTGCCTGAAGCATGGAAAACCGAACCGTTTTCCGGGTGTGGGTGTGGATACTCATCCAAAACATCCGCCGAACGAGGCCTGCAACGCCCCCTTCCCGGATCCCGCCTGTCACGCTGGCTGCAACCTTCCGCGGCCGGCAGGCGCGCGGGTCCGCGAGTTCGTGTCCTGCCGCGTCGCTGCAGGGCCGTCAGTACAATCCGCCGGTCCCCGAGCGCACCGCCCGCTCCGCTTCCGGCGACACCATCCCACGCGAACCGTCTGCATCGCCCCCGGCCATGCCGATCACGGCGCCCGAATCGGGCGGCGCCGTCCCCGGCTTGAACGCTTCCAGAATGGCCCTTTCCGCGCCCGTTCCGGCCCGCATGCCGGACTTCGGATCCACCCGGATCAGCTTGATCCCGGGCGGCACCCGGAACGGCACGGCGGGCTTGCCGGCCAGGGTCATCTTGAGAAAATCCTTGACGATCGGCGCGGCCAGATGGCCGCCGGTACCGCCCCGCCCGAGGTGACGCGGCTTGTCGTACCCCACATAGACGCCGACGGTGAGATCCGGCGTGAAGGCGACGAACCAGGCATCCTTCTCGTCATTGGTGGTGCCGGTCTTGCCGGCAACCGGCCGCGCCACTTCGCGCACGACGGTGGCGGTTCCGCGCTGAATCACCCCTTCCATGATCGTCGTGATCTGGTAGGCGGTCATCGGGTCGATGACCTGCTCCCGCCGGTCGACCAGCGTCGGCTCCGGCTGGTTCTGCCACTTCGCCGCCTCGCAGCCGCGGCACTCGCGCTGGTCGTGCCTGAACACCGTCTGGCCGTAACGATCCTGGATGCGGTCGATCAGCGTCGCCGTGACCCTCCGGCCGCCGTTGGCGAACATCGAATAGGCGGTGACCATGCGCAGCACCGTGGTTTCGCCGGCGCCGAGCGCGAACGACAGATAACCGGGCAGGTTGTCGTAGACGCCGAACCGCTTGGCATATTCCGAGATCATCGGCATGCCGATGTCCTGGGCCAGCCGCACCGTCATGGTGTTGCGAGACTGTTCGATCCCGGTGCGCAGCGTCGAAGGCCCGTAGTACTTGCCGGTCGAGTAGTTTTCCGGGCGCCAGACGCCGAGCCCGGCGCCCTGCTCGATTTCGATCGGACCGTCGATCACCAGCGAGGAAGGCGTGTAGCCGTTGTCGATCGCCGCCGCGTAGACGAACGGCTTGAACGACGACCCCGGCTGCCGCATCGCCTGGGTGGCCCGGTCGAACTGGCTCTGGTCGTAGGAAAAGCCGCCGACCAGCGCGAACACGCGCCCGGTCCACGGATCCATCACCACCATCGCGCCGGACACTTCGGGAATCTGGCGCAGGCGGAATTGCCCCTCCCGGTTGGCGAGAGGCTCGACGTAAACGACGTCGCCGACTTCCAGCACCTGCGAGACCTTGCCGGGCGGCTTGCCGCGCGTCGGGCCGCTCGCGGCCTTGGCCCACTTCACGCCCTCCAGCGGCACGATCCCGACCGTACGGTCGCGCAACACCGCTCCGCCCGGCTGACGTCCGGGCTGGAACCCGATCCGCGCCGCCAGGTCGCTGGTCTCCAGAACCACCGCAAGCTTCCAGCCGATGTCGTTGAGCGCCCGCACGTCGGCCAGTTTGGGCCCCCAGTCGCCGGTGACGTCGATCTTGGTGACCGGGCCACGATACCCTTGAGCCTCGTCGTAGCCGACCAGCCCGTCGGCGAGCGCCTTGCGCGCCATCACCTGGATCTTGGGATCGAGGGTGGTGCGGACCGACAGGCCGCCCTCGTACAATCCCTTTTCGCCGTACTTGTCGTAAATCTCGCGCCGCACGTCCTCGGCGAAATACTCGGCCGCGAAAATGTGCGCGCCGGTCGGACGCGCGGTGACGTTGAGCGGCTCGCGCTTGGCCTTTTCGCCCGCCTGGGCGGTGATGTGACCGTCCTCAATCATGCGGCCGATCACGTAGTTTCGCCGGTCGACGGCCCGCTCGCGGTTGCGGAACGGATGCAGCTCGCTCGGCGCTTTGGGCAAGGCGGCGAGATAGGCGGCTTCGGCGATCGTGAGTTCGTGCACCGACTTGTCGAAATAGAGCAGCGAGGCGGCGGCCACCCCGTAGGCGCTGAAACCGAGATAGATTTCGTTGAGGTAGAGCTCGAGGATCTTCTCTTTGCTGTAGGTGCGCTCGATCTTGATCGCCAGCAGCGCCTCTTTGATCTTGCGGGTGTAGCTCAACTCGTTGGTCAGCAGAAAATTCTTGGCCACCTGCTGGGTGATGGTCGATGCGCCCTGCGGACGGCGGTTCTTGCCGATGTTCTGCAGGTAGACCCAGGCGGCGCGGGCGATGCCGACCGGGTCGATCCCGGCATGCTCGTAGAAGTTCTTGTCCTCGGCAGCGATGAACGCATTGGTGACGAGCTTCGGCACCGCCTGGATCGGCAGATACAGGCGTCGTTCCTTGGCGTATTCCGCCAGCAGGCTGCCGTCGGCCGCATGCACGCGTGTCATCACCGGCGGCTGGTAGTCCTGCAGCTGCGAGTAGTCGGGAAGATCCTTGGAAAAGTGCCAAACCAAGCCCGCGGCGGCACCGACGCCGACGATGAACAGGATCGTTCCAAGCGTGAACATGAAGCCGAGAAAGCGAAGGAACAGCCTCATCGTCCGCTTTCCACCGTGATTGTCTGGTGCAAGGCGCCCCCCGTCCGCGGCCCGGATGGTAGAATCAGACCGGCCATCCCCCGCGGTGATGTCGAGCAACTGTTTGGCATTGCAAAACTGTTGCCGCCGGATCCGCTGCCGGCACCCCGGGAATCTCGTCGCGCCGCTTTATGGTCAAACTGAGGCCGTCGGGCCTTTGGGCGTTTCATTATTCGTACGGACGTCCGGCCGGGTTCAGGGCGACGCAACGGCACCCGCGATCCGGGGGGTGAAGAAGGTCTGAATTGCCTGCACAATCGCATCGCTGGCGCGCGAGCGCCAGCTGTCCGACACCAGTTGCTTCAGGTCCTGGCTGTTGGAGACATAGCCCAGTTCGATCAGGACCGAAGGGACGTCGGGCGCCTTGAGCACCTTGAAGCCCGCCGACTTGAGCGGATTCTTGTGCAGGCGCGCCGCGGACTTGAGCTCGGCGATCAAATCGCGGGCGAACTGGGCCGAGAAGGTCTTGGTCTCGCGCTGCGCGAGGTCGATCAGAATGTCGGCGATATCATCCGGTTCGGCCGACAGGTCCATGCCGGCGATGACGTCGGCGCGGTTCTCCGCCTCGGCCAGCCGGGCCGCCTCGGCATCGGATGCCTTTTCGGAGACCGTGTAGACCGTCGCCCCTTCCGCTTCCCCGTCGCCCCGCGCCAGCGCGTCGCAATGGATCGAAATGAACAGCTGCGCGCCACGCGAGCGCGCCAGGCGCACGCGGTCGGCGAGCGGCACGAAGGTATCGTCGGTCCGCGTCATGACGACCCGATACTTGCCGGTTTTCTCGATTTTGTCGCGCAGAGTCAGCGCGAAGTCGAGCACCAGCGTCTTCTCGGCGACCCCGCCCCCGCGGGCGCGGGTGCCGGTATCGATGCCGCCATGGCCAGGATCGACAACAACGATCGGCCGCGGATCACCGGTATTTTGAGGTGGAGGATCCGGCTTTCTTGCCACCTCACGCTGCAGCCGGTTGTCGATCGCCACCGCCCGCATGAAGGCCGCGCGATCGATCGCTGCGAGATCCAGCACCAGGCGGGCCGGCTGGCCATCGACGGCATCGAGCACGAACGCCTTCTCGACCCGCACCGGGGCCCCGACGTCGAGCACGATCCGCGAGCCGCCGGCCATCACCAGTCCGAAACGAAACGCCTTTACCAGCCCCCGGCCTCGTTCCCCGGTTTTGGGCGGGAACTGAAAACTGACCTGCGGCAGGTCGATGACCACCCGGTACGGATCCGCCAGGGTGAACGCCCGCAGGTCGACTTTCCGGTTGAGATCGACGATCAGGCGCGTCTGCTTTTCGTCGCCGCCAAGACGCGCATCGGTGGCGACCGGAAACGCCTCGCCGGGGGGCGCCTCGCCCCGCGGCTCCTGCGCCGCCGCGCACCACACGCCGGCCATCAGCAGGCCGATGATCGGCAGCAAGCCGACAATCGGCCGCAGGCCGACCACCGCGGACCGCAGGCCTGTCGTGCGGAAGCCCACCAAGTTGCCAGCCTCCCTGTTCGGCCCGCCCGACGCCGGCACAGCCCGGCCGCCCAGACCCCTGGGGTGGTGGATTTGACGTTCCGATCTCACTTTCGGCGAGCGCTTCATCGGCACGTCAAATCCGAAACCACACCAGCACCGTAGAATTGCCAGTGTCCTTTTCGGTTCCGCCGTTGGTACGGCGCGGGCTGCGAACGGAACCGAACGTCGGAACCGGGACACCAGGTACTTCATAAGCGAACCGCGGTTAACCCGGTCTTAACCTTCCCGACCCGGGTACGCGCGGGTTCCCCGCCGAGACGCGAACCCGACTGAACAGAACAAGCGCAAGCCTATCGACCGCTTCAGCCGTCAAAACGGCGCCTCGGGGTCCTTCGCCTTGCAGCTGTTGGAAACAATGAGCAGCGCGCGTCGGGTGGCATCGAAATCGCCGGGAAGCGGGATCTGGGCGGACCGGTAGGATTGCAGCACCGTCGACTTGTCGGCCGCCAGGTACTCGACAATGGTGTCGTCGCCCTGGACGTTGAGATCATAGAGGGTGCGCGAGCCCGAATACCGCTTGTTGAATCGTGCCGCATCCAGCTTGAACCTGGCAAGATAATACCGCACATACCGCTTGTTCCGCTGATCGCGAATCAGCACCACGCAGTTCTTGCGGTCGACGATTTCCGGCACGTCCTGCGGATCGACCCGGCCGGTGAAAACAAAATTGATCGCCGAAGGCAACATGTCCTCGGCGGCGTCGGCCGGTTCGCCATGGGCGATGGCCGCCGCCAGGACGGCCGCCACAATCCAGCCCCCTCGCCAGCCCCCTCGCCAGCCCCCTCGCCAGCCCCCTCGCCAGCCC
>JAVBUK010000459.1:0-3143 GCA_031555345.1 Xanthobacteraceae bacterium
GTACGTACGCAAGCTCGGATGTGCCGCAGAGGAAGAAGAACACATCAACCGCGGCAAGAACATGGAAACCCTGACTTCGGAGTCGAAGTGTCAGACGATCGCGAAGGTGCGGGAGCCGATCCGCCGTCCGCTCGATCGCGCTCGGCGGACGATCACCGTACCGCGTGGGCTCGGCGGAAATCCGGCCGGTCCGCGCGGCGGATCCGCCGGATGCCGTATCAACTCCGGAACACGCGGGCTGGCACGTATACCGTGCCCTTCATGATCGGGCGGGCGGTGCGCAGCGTACCGGCGACCACCACCATGTCCGGGCCGTCGCCCTCGGTCTGGAGCCGGACGTCGATCTGGCCGGACGGATGCTCGATCCAGATCGTTCGCGGATTGGTGGTGTCGGCGACCGCGAGTTGGTGGGCGATCGAGCCCGCGAGGGCGCAGGCGGTGGCGACGCAGACCGCGCCGGTGACCGCATGGGCGGCGTGCAGCGTGTGCGGCGTGAGATAGCGCGACGAAATCGTGCCGCCGTGGCGGGCGCGCGCCAGAAGCCCGACCTTGGGAATGACCTTGTCGGACACGTCGCCGAAGCCCATGCGGCGGCCGGCCTCGAGGCGGATCGCCTCGATCCGGGCGAGCAGCACCTTGTCGCCGTTGACGGCGGCACGGTCCTCGTACCCGGTGAGACCGAGATCGCTCGCCCGCATCATGATCATCGGCATCGCGACGTCGATGCACGACAGCTGGACGCCGTCGATCGTGTCGACCGTCGCGCCGGTCGGCAACATTTTTCCGGACGCCGATCCGACCACGTCCATGAAGTTCAGCACGATCGGGGCCGCCGTGCCGGGCACCCCGTCGATGCGCGCATCGCCGTCGTATGCGACCTCGCCGCCGGGGGTCTGGATGACCGCCTCGATGCGTGCGTCGGTGTTGACGTTGTAGACCATCACGCGCGTTTCGCCGTCCTGCGCGGGCACGAGTCCGGTCTCGACCGCGAACGGCGCGACCCCGGCCAGGATGTTGCCGCAGGAGGGCGCGGTGTCGACCAACGGCTTGGCGATATCGACCTGCGCGAACAGGTAATCGACGTCGACGCCGGGGCGGGTCGACTTCGACACGACAGCGACCTTGCTGGTCAAGGTGTCGGCACCGCCGAGCCCGTCGATCTGGCGCAGGTCGGGCGAGCCCATCGCGGCGAGCAGGACGCGGTCGCGCGTCGCGGTGTCGGCCGGCAGGTCCTCGGCCAGGAAGTAGGGCCCCCGCGAGGTACCCCCGCGCATGAAAAGACAGGGAATGCCGATCTGGTCGCGCATGGGATCAATCCGAAAGATGAGAGGGGTTGCTCGCCGGGTTCCCGCCCATTGGCGTCGGCCGGACGCCAATCTGTCCGCCCGCCATCCCTACAGCGGCCGATGCCCTGGTGTCCAGGATGGCCGCGGCGTTCAATCTGTCGCCTCGCCGCGCTCCGGCAGTTGGCGCCCCGGCGCGACATCCTATATGTGGTCGCACCAGCACTCCCGAGCATGAACCGAAGAGATACGCAGATGACGGCATCCTCCGCCTATGTCCCGCCGAAAGTCTGGACCTGGAACAAGCCGAGCGGCGGCAAGTTTGCGAACATCAACCGCCCGATCGCCGGGCCGACGCACGACAAGGAGCTTCCGGTCGGGCGCCATCCCCTTCAGCTCTATTCGCTTGCCACGCCCAATGGCCAGAAAGTCACCATCATGCTCGAAGAGCTTCTGGCGCTCGGGCATAGCGGCGCGGAATACGACGCCTGGCTGATCAAAATCGGCGAGGGCGATCAGTTCGGCAGCGGCTTTGTCGCGGTCAACCCGAATTCCAAGATCCCGGCTTTGGTCGACCGCAGCGCGCCGACGCCGGTCCGGGTGTTCGAATCCGGCGCGATCCTGGTGTACCTGGCCGAAAAGTTCGGCGCGCTGCTGCCGACCGAGACGGCGGCGCGGGCCGAATGTCTGTCCTGGCTGTTCTGGCAGATGGGGAGCGCGCCCTATATCGGTGGCGGCTTCGGACACTTTTTCTTCTACGCCCCGGAGAAGATCGAGTACGCGATCGACCGCTTCGCGATGGAAGCGAAACGCCAGCTTGATGTGCTCGACCGGCGGCTGGCGGAGAACGAATACGTCGCCGGCTCGGTCTATACGATCGCCGATATCGCCATCTTTCCCTGGTACGGCGGGCTCGCCAAGGGTCAGGCCTATGATGCGGCGGAGTTCTTGAGCGTGCAGGATTACAAGCACGTGCAGCGCTGGGCCGACACGCTGTTGGCGCGGCCGGCGGTGAAGCGGGGGCGTATGGTCAACCGCATCACCGGCGAGCCGTCGAGTCAGTTGCACGAACGCCACGACGCCGGCGATTTCGAGACGCGGACTCAGGACAAGCTGGCGGCGGGGTGAGCCGGGAGTGATGGGGCGCGCGACGCCACCGGGGGCCCGGTGTGTCCACGGGTTTTGGCGGGGCGCCGCCTGAAAAATGATGGAGGACACCGGAATCGATCGCATGGTGATGTCGCTCTCCGGTCTGGGCGTGCAGGCCGAGCGCGAGAGCATCGTCGATCCCGGCTTCGAACGGGGCAACCCGCACCCACCTGGGTCACGAAAAACACAACCGGTGAGCGGCCCCGTCTGCGGGGCTCAAGCTGCAGCAGAATTCGGCGGTGACGACAGGGCAGAAAAGGAAAGGGCGGCCCCGTGAGAGGCCGCCCATCCCAGACAACGCCGCACACCCCCGTGGAACGGCATTATCCGCGCCCATTAACGCCGAACAATTGGCGGCGGCGTTGCGCTACATCAACCTTCCAGCTCCCAAACAACCGGGCACAGTCCGGTCTGGGAGCGATCCGGGGCAGACATACCGCGGATCGCGGCGCGGCCGTCCCTCGGCCGAAGCACCGTGTGGTGCCATGCGCCGGCGAACGGCCGCGACTGTAGGACCGCACGGCTCCGCCAATATGATTTCCGTCAAAGGCTTGCCGGTGATCAACAGGCGATCTCATCGGAGCCCCACCGGCTGCGCACGCATTGGGGGTGGCGGGTGCGGGCGCTTGCCGGTGGAGAAGCCACAAGACATGGACGCACGGGCGGCGCCCCGGCCCACTCGAACGCGGTACAAAGCCGAGGGGTCCGCTG